>NZ_JAWDJI010000167.1:0-13657 GCF_032465655.1 Paenibacillus sp. 3LSP
GCGTCGACACACTCGCGATCTACATGGGCGTCAGCCAAATCGGCGCCATCCGTGATGAGCTGCTCCGCCATGGCAAGTCGGCTTCAACGCCGGTGGCGTTGATCGAACGCGGTACGACCTGCCGGCAGCGCACGTTCACCTGCACCTTGGACGACATGCACAAGCTGGCCGCCGCCGTGAAGCTAAGCAATCCGGCGCTGATCGTCGTCGGCGAGGTGGTGCGCGTCCGCGAGCAGCTGCAGTTGTTTGAGCATCAGGCGGAGGTGTACTACGGGTCGTGAAGCGAGGGAGGTCATGGGTGGTTGCTAACTTACTACCGCCCCACTGTCCCTTGCTTATAGACTAACTGCAAAAGTGCAGTTCATTTTGAGGAAAATCGGCTTTTCTGCGAGATTAAGTGTAAAAATGCAGTTGAGTAAGCGGGTTTTGAAGAAAAATGGGCCCTAGGCGGTTAAATGAACTGTACTTTTGCATTTCATCCACCGATACAAGGTACATTCGACAAGATTCGCCTGCACTTTTACATTTCGTTATACATCCGAACAGAAAAAAGGCCAAAAAGACCGCCTCATTCGTGAGGTTCCTTTTGGCCTTTTGCCTTATTCCAACGCAGCTCTGCTTAACGTCAGCAGCTCGCTGACCGTCACCAGCCGGTATCCGGCGGCCGTTAGTTCGGCGGCCAGGATGCGCACGGCTTCCACGGTTTGGGAACGGTCGTCGAAGCCGTCGTGGAACAGCAGGATGCTGCCCGGGCGGACCTGCTCCCGCGTCTTCTCCACAATGTGCGCCACGCCGGGCATCTCCCAGTCCATCGCCGCGCCATTCACCGCCCCAATCGCGGGATAGCCGAATTCACCGGAGGTGATGGTGGCCACCTCCTCGGAGGTCGCGAGGTAAGGCGGGCGGAAGACCTTCGGTTTCGCACCGGTGACCTGCTCGATCAAATCCTCCGTCAGCTGTAGTTCCCGGCGGCATTCCTCCGGGGGAAGATCCGGCAAGTGCGGGTGCGTGTACGTATGGTTACCGATCTCATGGCCTTGCTCGTGCACAGCCTTGGCGGTTTCCGGGCTTTTCTCCATCTGTGTGCCGATCATAAAGAACGTTGCTTTGCCCTGTACCTCCCTTAGAATCTCCAAAACCTGCGGGGTGTACAGCGGATTGGGGCCGTCGTCGAACGTGAAGGCAACCGCTTTATCCTGGATAGGCAGCTCGTTAATCACTTGAAAATCAGCCATTTTCTAACGCATCTCCTTCTTTATCGAAGTCCCGCGTACGACTACCGCGACCTTTTAAACCCCTGAGTAAGCCATAAAACCGCCATCGACGGGAATCACCGTACCGGTCACAAAGCCAGACGTCTCCGCATCAGCCAGC
The DNA here is from genome assembly GCF_032465655.1 of Paenibacillus sp. 3LSP. Taxonomy (NCBI): domain Bacteria; kingdom Bacillati; phylum Bacillota; class Bacilli; order Caryophanales; family Paenibacillaceae; genus Paenibacillus; species Paenibacillus sp. 3LSP. The sequence continues at coordinate 1,375 of NZ_JAWDJI010000167.1, forward strand.
CACAATAGCGTACCCAGCAAATCCTCCGGCACGCCAAAGCGGCGCATCGGGGTATGGGTGATAATTTTGTTCGAGCGCTCCGTTAACGATCCGTCCGGGTTCGTCAGTAAGCTGCGATTCTGCTCAGTCAGGAAAAATCCCGGGGCAATCGAGTTCACGCGAATCCCGGACTCCGCCAGATGCACGGCCAGCCACTGCGTCAGGTTGTTGATCGCCGCTTTGGCCGCACTGTAGGCAGGAACCTTCGTCATCGGGCTGTACGAGCTCATGGAGGAGATGTTGATAATCGTCGCGCCGGGACGCCCGATCATTGCTTTAGCGAAAATTTGTGTCGGGATCAACGTCCCCATGAAGTTTAAGTCCAGAACGCCGCGTACGCCGGGAATGCTGAGATCAAAAAAGCTGGTGACCTCCGGATTCGCGACATCATCCGCCCGAAAAATCTCGTTGGTTGTATTGGCGCTGGCATTGTTGCCGCCGGCTCCGTTGACGAGGATGTCGCACGGGCCAAACTGCTCTCGTACTGCGGCCTCCGCTGCCTTGACGCTCTCGGCATCCGTCACGTCGCAGGCAAATGCCGCAGCCACACCGCCATCGGTGCGAATCTGATCCACTACGGCTTCGGCCTTGGCGAGCGTGCGGTTCAAGATCGCCACTTTCGCCCCCTGACACCCTAGTTCACGGGCCATTGCCCGGCACAGCACCCCGGCGCCGCCGGTAATGACGGCTGTTTTGCCGACCAATGCAGGATGTACTGGCAAGTTGCTCATCGGTTGCTTCACTCCTTTTTCATCATATATAAAGGAAGATTCTGGGTTAGTTTAGCTGACCGGCCTGCTTGGCATAGGCGTCCCATAAGCCCCACAGATACATAATGCCAAGCGCTCGGTCGTACAGGCCGTATCCCGGACGGCATTCTTCGCCCCAGATGTGGCGGCCATGGTCGGGACGGGCATACCCCGTGAAACCGGTGTCATAATACGCTTTCACAATACCGGCGATATCGACGGTGCCGTCTTGAGTCCGGTGTGACGTTTCCATGAAATCACCGTTATCAAACACGCGCACATTGCGGATATGGGCAAACGGAATCCGGTCATGGAATTCATGGATCATTGCAATGATATCGTTCTCCGGATTCGCCCCCAGCGAGCCGCTGCACAACGTAATGCCATTGGATGGACTGTCGACGAGCTTCAGGAAGCGGCGCAGATTGTCCTGATTCGTGATAATGCGCGGAAGCCCAAAGATCGACCACGGCGGATCGTCCGGATGAATGGCCATTTTGATTCCGTGCTGCTCGGCCACCGGAACGATTTCCTTCAGGAAATACTCCAGGTTGCGCCACAAGTCCTCCTCCGTGACGCCTCGATACGCCTCAAACAGGGAGGTCAAGTGCTCCAGCCGCTCCGGTTCCCAACCGGGCATCGTCAGCGCGCTGTTCTGGTTGATCACCTTCACCAGCTCAAACGGATCGATATTGTGGATGCGGGCTTTCTCATAAAATAACGCTGTCGAACCATCCGCCCCCGCCTTATGTAAATCCGTCCGCAGCCAGTCAAAGATCGGCATGAAATTGTAGCAGATCACCTTAACGCCGACTTTGGCGACTTTCTCAATCGTCCGCTTGTAGTTTTCGATATACTGGTCACGCGATGGCAGACCCAGCTTGATGTCCTCATGCACGTTGACGCTTTCCACCACATCGAGGTGAAACCCATAGCGGTCAGCTTGCCGCTTCACCTCTTCGATTTTGTCCATCGGCCATTCTTCTCCGGCAGGCACGTCATGCAGCGACCATACGAGACCCTCGACTCCGGGGATTTGCTTGATCTGATCCAACGTGACCGTGTCATTGCCTTCGCCGAACCAACGAAATGTCATACGCATACTTTACCTTCACCGCCTATCTGGTTATTTGGGGGAGAGCTGGATGTTAGCTTTGCTTAAAATAGTCCGGATACCGCTCCTGCAACACCGGTAAATTGGAGATGCTGAGCTGCAAATGCTCCATCATCAGCCGGTCGGCCCGATGGGCGTCGCGGGCAACAATCGCCTCATACATGTCTTGGTGCTGCTCGTAGAGATTCTCCCAATGCGGATCGGTTGTCAGCCAAAGCACTCGCGTCCGATTGAGGTGGGCGTTCATCTGCTGGATGACGTCCCAGGTACCCAGCTTGCGGCAGCCCGCAAATAGAATGCGGTGGAACTCCTCGTCCAGCGCAAACATCGCGTGATTGTCGTGCCGACGGATGCTGTCCTGCTGACGGGCCAAGTTGTCGGCCAACTCGGTCAACAACGCTTCCGGGAACTGTTCGCAGGCGAGCCGGATCACGGCACGCTCCAACTGCTCCCGCATAAACCGCGCTTCCTCCACGAGCTCGGGGTCGATTAGCGATACCCGCGTGCCGCGCTGCGGCAGGACCACCACCAGCCCTTCCTGCGCCAGCCGTACGAAGCTCTCCCGCACCGGGGTGCGGCTCACCTGAAAGGCTAACGACATCTCTTTTTCAGATAGTGTAGTCCCCGGAGGCAGCTCCAGCGTGACGATCTGTTCCTTCAGCTTGGCATATACGGCGTTACCCGCCGAACCCGTCTGTGTCAGCCATTTGTCGCTCATCCATTCACCTCCTTTGGGCCGGAGCCCTGCTCTAGCATTTGTTCTCGTTCCATCTTGCCTGATGTCCATTCTCTGCTTTGGTGCTCTTCCCAGATCCATTTAACTGCCATACTTGTATGGTAGTATGGAACCTGCTGGTTAGCAAGAGGCAAAATTGATTTACCCGCATATTTTCTACCGTATAAATTTGCAAACTTCAAAAATACAACAATTGCGCGGTTGAGGTAGGAATACCCCTGAATCCCAATTTAATAGGATAGAAGTACCTATCGATGAAAGTGGGTGGTGGAACATCCTTGACGAGCGAAGTTCTTCGATCCTTGCCCTGGTTCAACAGACCCCAGGCTACCTCTCAGTGCAAGAATTGATGGATGTCTTCCATGTCTCCAAGCGGACGATTTACTACGACATGGACAAAATCAATCACTGGCTTCGCCAAGGCGGGCTGGCTCCCGTGCAATATGTACGCGGCCGAGGCTTCTTGCTCCCCGAAGCATCGAGATCCCAGCTTCCGAGCATGGCCCAATCCGTACAGCCGCAGCAATACTATCTATCCAGCGGTGAGCGAAAGGCCTTGCTTTGCCTGAGACTCGTCAACCGGAGTACCCCCCTGTTCTTGCATGATATGGAGGCTTTGCTTCAGGTTAGCCGGGGAACCGCCCATGCGAAGCTCAAGCGTCTGAAGAAAGAACTGGAAGATTATGCGCTAAGCATCCAGTTCGACCGGAAACAGGGCTATTTTATTCAAGGGAATGAGAAAGACATTCGGGCGGTCTTGTCTCGCTTCTTATTCGAGCAGCTGTCGTATGCTGACTGGAATCCTTCGTCTCCTGCCTTTGACGGCCTCATTCACACGGATTTATTCCGGCGCCACTTCCCAGCGTTCCGGGAGGAGGAACTGGCCTCCGTATACCGGATCATCGTCTCCACCGAGCAGCGGATTGGCATGGAGTGGACAGATGAGACGATTCTGCATTTGACCCTGCGCATTTGGTTGTCCGCCAACCGCATGAAGCAAGGGCGAACGGTACAGCTGGAGGAAGAAGAGAAGGCGGCCTTACGCGAAACGCTCCAGTTCAAGGCGGCGACGCAAATCGCTGATGAGCTTGGGGAACGGTTTGACCTTCGCGTACCGGAAGACGAGATCGGGTACTTGGCGATTTATTTATTGGCGGCCCAAGTGAATCGAGTCGAGGTGGAATCCGACACTTGGGAGACGAAGCGACTGCGTGCAGCGACAGAGGAGGTTATTGACCTGTTCGCTAAGAACGGCTGCGTCTATTTTCAGAACCCGGGAGGCTTTGGTTAAGCAGCTGTTCCTTCACGTCAAATCGATGTTTTATCGCATCAAATATGGACTCACCATCGATAATCCGCTGACGGACAAAATCCTGGAAGAGTACCGGGAAGTGTACGAGCTGACTCAAAAGTCCGCTTCCCCGCTGGAGCGGTTATTCGAGAAGCCGTTAGGCCGTCATGAGATCGCCTATCTGACGATGCATTTTGGGGGCTGGCTCAAAAGGGAGCAAGCGAAAACGGAGCATCGGAAACGGGCTGCTGTCGTTTGTGTAAACGGAGTTTCGGCTTCAAGGCTGCTTAAAAATCAGCTGGAGCAGCTCTTCCCCTCCCTGGATTTAGTGGCAGTGCTGTCCCTGCGAGAATTCGAGAAATTCACGGATCCCGTCGACCTGATCTTCTCTACGGTTCCCTTGTCGGGCTGTCAGGTTCCGGTGTTTATCTTGAACGCGGTAATGAGCGACGCCGAGAAGACGCATTTGCTAAGTCGGGTGAACCCTTATCTGGGGGTGGCTGAGGGCAGCTCTGCCTTTCCTGCGGCGCAGGAAATTGTGGATTTGGTGAGCCAACACGTCGCCATTCCCGATCGAGAGGCGCTGCTAAGGGATATCCAGCGGTATCTGTCATCAACTAAAGTCCAGCCGCCTAAATCGAAGGAGAATAAGCCAACACTTGTTGATCTGTTAAAGCCTTCACGCATTACGATTCGGGAACAGGCCTTGGGATGGCGTGAAGCAATCCGGTTTGCAGCCCAGCCGTTGCTGCAGGAAGGAACTATTACTGGCGGTTACGTACAAGCGATGATCGATTACATCGATCGATACGGGCCCTACATAATTGCCACGCCGGGGGTTGCGATCGCGCATGCCAGGCCCGAGGACGGGGCGGTTCGGGCCTCCATATCCTTGCTAGTTATTCGAGATGGAGTTCCCTTCAGTGATCAGCCGAATCACCTCGTCAATCTGCTATTCGTCGTGGTTGGCATCGATGGACAGTTCCACTTAAGGGCGCTCACCCAGTTGGCGAATCTCTTGATGGAAGAGAGGAACCGTTACGTTCTGGGGAGCACGGACGACAAAGCCGAAATGATGCATTTATTCCAACATTATTCTGATGCTTGACGGATATTTAAGGAGGATTATCGATGCGTTTTCTGGATACAAGTCTGATCTCGCTGGATGTTGAAGCGAAGGACGCGCAGGAGGCGATTCGCGCTGCCGGGCAGTTATTAGTTGAGATCGGGGCGGCTGAGGACAGCTACGTGGAAGCGATGCTGACGGCTTTTCAAGAACAGGGGCCCTATATCGTGGTCGCTCCGCACATTGCAATCCCTCATGCCAAAGCGGAGTCCGGTGTTCATGAAGCCTCGGTTTCCTTCGTCCGGCTGAAGCAGCCCGTGGCCTTTGGACATCCCGGGAATGATCCCGTCGAGCTCGTGTTCGCCCTAGGCTCCTCGTCAAGCTCGGAGCATATCGATCTGTTACGCAGATTAACCACTTTACTCAATGAACCCACGAATATTGAGGCGTTGAAAGCAGCGAGAACCCCTGAGGATATCGAGGGATTGATCCAATCCTCAAATATCGAGCAGGGAGAATAACCAACACAGGAGGAATCACCATGAAGATCATCTGCGTTTGCGGTTTAGGACAAGGAACCAGCTTGATTTTACGCATGAATGTGGAAACGGTGCTAAGGGAGATGGGGATCCAGGCTGAGGTGGATCATATGGATGTCTCTTCGGCCTCGAGTATGCCGGCAGATTATATTATTACGAACAATGAGCTGGCTCGAAGCCTGCCTGACCATTCGGCACAAATCATCATCGTCAACAATTACTTTGACTTAGAGGAGATTCGGCAAAACCTGAAAGAAGCTATGTAAAAAGAAGGAGGAAGGGACAATGGATGTTTTATTCTGGATATCCAACAACATCTTTGGGACACCGGCAATTCTTCTTGGCTTCATCGTTTTATTGGGTTTACTGCTGCAAAAGAAATCGACCAGTCAAGTGATCAGCGGCACATTTAAGGCGGTGATTGGGTTCCTCATCATCTCCGCCGGTTCCGGCGTCATCGTTGGGGCATTGAACGTATTCGAGCCCATGTGGAAAGAAGTGTTCGGGCTGGAGTCGGAAAGCCTGTCGAACTTCCTTGGTCAGGAGACCTTTAATGCGCAGTTTGGCGGCTCCGTGACGATGGCGATGCTGCTTGGTTTTCTGATTAACGTGCTGTTGGCTCGGTTCACGAAGTTCAAGTACATTTACTTGACCGGACACATGATGTTCTGGACGTCCACCATTTTTACCGGAATCGTGATTCATACGGCCGGAGATTCGGTTCCACGGTGGGGGCTGATTCTGTTCATCGCGATCATCCTGGGGGTTTACTGGACCTTCCAGCCCGCACTGACTCAGCCATTCATGCGCAAAATTACGGGGAATGACAATATCGCACTGGGGCATACGTCGGCAGCAGCCGGTCTGCTCGGGGCGCTCTTAGGGAAATGGTTAGGGAACAAAGAGAATGATACTGAAAAAATCAAGGTGCCGAAGGGGCTGGAGTTTCTTCGCGATTCTAACGTCATTACGGCGTTGTGCATGGGCTGGTTGTTCTTCGTAGGCGCGGTTGTGCTCATGCTCAAAGGAACGCCGGAAGCGCAGAACTTGGTGGCCCAGTCCGGAGATCAAAACTTCATTATTTATTCGATCGTTCAATCGCTGACCTTTGCAGGCGGGATTGCCATCGTCCTGCTTGGGGTCCGGATGTTTATCGGGGAGCTCGTTCCGGCATTTAACGGGATTGCGACCAAGCTCGTCCCGGGTGCAAAACCGGCGCTCGATTGCCCGGTGGTTTATCCATATGCACCCAATGCGGTGATTCTCGGTTTCCTTGGCGCCTTCGTCGGGGCGTTAATCTGGCTGGTTGTGCTGGGGAACACGGTGGCGTACATTTTCGTCCCAACGATGATCGTGTTGTTCTTCCACGGGGCGACGGCCGGGGTATTCGGGAACTCCACCGGCGGGGTCAGAGGGGCATTGTTGGGTGGTTTCATCACCGCAACGATCGTGGCTTGGGGCCAATTCATCATGGTTCGTTATCTGATTTCCACGACGGTGCCGGACACAGCCATGTGGGCAGCCGATACGGATATGTTCATCCTCGGACCGATCATTCGCTTGCTGTCGCAGCTCCTGTTCTAAGGATGTGATCCATCGGAAGGTTACAAATCAGCTTGGGGGGACGCCGAGATGAGCTTCATACGTACGCTGGACGGGGATATCCCCAAAGATCAGCTAGGGTTTACTTATTCGCATGAACATCTCGTCTGTCGGCCTGCCTACTGGTCGGAGCGCGGGGAAGACGATTTGCTACTGGATGATCCGGAGAAATCCAAACGTGACGTGTTTGATTTTAAGCGGCATGGCGGGGAGGCGATCGTCGACGCAACGGCGATTGATTACGGTCGAGATGTGCAGGCGGTAGTTGACATCATGAAGGAAACCGGGGTGCGCGTTATTGGGACCGCCGGGTTTAACAAGAGCTTCCTTTGGGATGCCCAGATCAAGGATGAACTGAAGCCGATCATCGGCAATTACGACACGTATTACGAATGGATTGAAGCGAAGAGCATCAACGAATTAGCCGAATTCGTGATTCGCGAGGTTGAGGAAGGCTTAGAAGGTACGCCCTTCAAAGCAGGCCAGGTGAAATTCGGGACGGGGTATAACCGGATTACGCCGCTGGAGGAGAAAACGCTGCGGGCGGTTGCCAGGGCCCATCACGAAACCAAGGCCCCGATCCACTCCCATACCGAGGTTGGGACGATGGGCTTGGAACAACTTGAGCTGCTTCGCAGCGAGCGGGTTGATCTTCACTTTATCAGCCTGGGTCACATGGATCGCAATCCAGATCCTTATTATCATGAGCAAATTGCCAAGACCGGGGCTTATCTCTCCTTCGACGGCATCGGCAAGATTAAGTACGGCCCGGAGAGCACCCGAATCGGGCTGATCCTCGATCTCGTCCGCAAAGGCTACGCCAATCAGATCCTCATCAGCGGAGATACCGCCCGGAAATCGTATTACAAGCATTACGATTATGGGCTGGGACTGGAGTACATTATTGCTAAATGGGTTCCACGGTTTGTGGCCGAAGCGGAACAGGCGGGATTTGACGGGCAGCAGCTGGTGCATCAATTTTTTGTGGAAAATCCGGCGAACTGCTTTAGCTTCAAGCGATGAGGGGGCGTGGTGATTGATCTTTCAATACGAAAATGCCTATGACATTGCGGAAAAAATCAAGCGCATGCCCTGCGCAATCTTGCCGATCGGTGCGGTGGAGGCCCATGGCCCCCACCTGCCGCTTGGCACGGATAACCTGCTGGCCGAGCGGCTGGCGCTCCGGTTGGCTGAACGGACGGAAAGCTTGGTGCTCCCCACGTTACCGTACGGCCAAGTGTGGAGCCTGCAGAACTTCCCTGGCAGCATTAACGTCTCCAATGAGGCGCTGATCGGGATGCTGTACGACATCGGGGAGAGTTTATACCGACAAGGCCTGCGAATCTATGTCATGCTGAACGGACATCTCGGTAACGCCGTAGCGCTGAAGGAGGCTGCGCGCCTGCTTTATAAGGACATTCCCGAATTGAAGGTCTACTATTTCTTCTATCCGGGAACGAAACAGGTGATTGAGCAGGTGAGGGAAACGCCGGCGTCCCACGCATCCTACTTCCATGCCTGTGAGCTGGAGACCTCCTACATGCTCTATTTGGCGGGAGAGTATGTCGATATGGATAAAGCCGTAACGGATATTCCTCACATTGGGCTGGAAGCGGATTGCACGCCAACGCCCTGGGAGGAATTTACGTCCACCGCGGTTCTTGGCGATGCGAAGCTCGCGACCAAAGAAAAGGGCGAACAGATCATCGAAGCCGCCTTGAATGCGATGGCCGCTATGATTGAAGGGGCTAAGCAACGTTTGCCAAACGGGAAGGAGACGTGATCTATGATGCTGCATGAGTATGTGGAGCAGATCCGTCGCAGCCTCGACCAGATCGAGGAACGGGAAGCAGAGCGCATTAGACAGGCGGCTCGGAAGACGGCGGAAACGATCATGCAGGGAGGCGTGATCCACTTGTTTGGATGCGGACACTCCCACATTCTCACCGAGGAAGTGTTCTATCGCGCGGGAGGATTGGCACCGATTCATCCCATTTTGGTCGAACCGTTGATGCTGCATGAAGGTGCCGTTCGCTCCTCAGAGCTGGAACGGCAGAACGGGCTGGCTGCGTCGTTTATGCACAATCAGGACATTCGTCCGGGAGAGGTGATGATCGTGTTATCGACCTCCGGCAGGAACCCGGTGCCGGTGGATGTCGTCCAAATCGCGAAGGCGAAGGGGGCTTACACGATTGGCATCACCTCGCTCCAGTATTCGCAGAGCCAGCCGTCTCGGCATGTGAGCGGGAAACATTTATATGATGCCGTCGACTTGGTGATTGATAATCATGCGGTGAAGGGAGATGCGGTGCTGTCCTATCCGGGAGTGCCGGTACCGTTCGCACCGACGTCAACGGTGATCGGGGCTGTTATTCTGAACGGTATCTTTGCCGAGGCGATCGTGATGATGACCGATCAGGGTTATGAGCCTCCTGTATTCTTAAGTGGAAATATCGACGGGGCGGATGAGCGAAACAGGCAATTGATCGCTCGATACCGCGATCGGATCTCTTTATTGTCCTAATTGAACCGCACAGTGAAGGTTGGCGTGGATCCGGCCTTGGCTGTGCGGATTTTTGCCGTGATGGATTGATTTGGATAAATAGAAGCGCGAAATGCACATGGAAATGTGCTGGGTACCGTGTTACCTTAACGTTGAAATCACGATAAGACCAGTTGTACTCGAGAAGGAGGCGAAGGAATGAAGGAGCATCAAGGGGCTTACTGCACAGGAACGTACCGGAACTTGCTGGCTGAATACGGTTACGGGGAAGAGGCGATTCAGCGTCGATTGGATGAGACATGGGAGCAGTTATTTGAAGGAGACGAAGAAACGCGTATTTATTACCCTTCCGGCGAAGATATGGGCTATATGCTGGATACCGGCAACCTGGACGTACGAACGGAGGGGATGTCCTACGGGATGATGATGGCCGTTCAATACGACCGCCAGGATGTGTTCGATCGGATCTGGAAATGGACAGTAACCTATATGTATATGACCGAAGGGGATAACGCCGGGTACTTCGCCTGGTCCTGTGCACCGGACGGCAAGCGTCTTTCCAATGGGCCGGCACCGGATGGCGAGGAGTATTTTGCGCTGGCGCTGCTGTTTGCGTCTCATCGTTGGGGCGACCGGGAGGCGCCGTTCAACTACGGCACCCAGGCTCGGGATTTGCTGCGCACCTGCCTGCATAAAGGGGAGGACGGACCAGGTTATCCGATGTGGAATCCGGACAACAAGCTGATCAAGTTTGTTCCAAACTGTGAGTTTTCTGATCCTTCCTATCATCTTCCTCATTTCTATGAGTTGTTTGCGCTGTGGGCCTACCCGGAGGATCGAGCGTTCTGGAAGGAAGCGGCTGAGGCGAGTCGGCAATATCTGCACCTGGCTTGCCACCCGGTTACCGGTCTTGCACCGGAGTATGCATATTATGATGGAACGCCAAATAACGAACGGGGGTACGGCCACTTCTTCAGCGATGCGTATCGAGTCGCGGCCAATCTTGGCCTCGATTGGGAATGGTTTGCCGCCGATCCTTGGCAACGGGAGGCGGTGGGCAAGATTCAGGCGTTTTTCGCTGATAAAGAGCCGGAGGACTACCGCCGCTACACGATCTCAGGGGAGCCGTTTGAGGAACCGGCTTTGCATCCGGTCGGGTTGCTGGCAACCAACGCGATGGCCTCACTGGCGGCCGACGGCCCCCAAGCTAAGGCCTGTGTTGATTTGTTCTGGAACACTCCCGTCCGAACCGGAAAGCGCCGCTACTACGACAACTGCCTCTATTTGTTTGCGCTGTTGGCGTTGAGCGGGAACTACCGGATATGGATGCCGAGGGGTGAGGCGTAAGGCTGAATCGGGAGTGGGCGGCTGGGAAGGGTCGAGGGCCGTTGATCTAACGGACTCAAGTGCTCTTAGTTCCGTTGATTCGTGGGGAATCGAGTTCTAACGGACTGAGAAGGCGTTATTTGGGCAAATCGTTGCCTAGTACCATAGCGAAATGGCCAATAAGGGCTGGTGTGTCCGTTAAACCGGGAAATCGTCGGGAAATCGTGGATTAACGTCATTACGGTCCGTTACAGCAGGGAGCCATCAAGTTGCCAAGTCGCCGGCTCGTTTAACTCAGACGCGGCCTTTGCCCCAAAAAAGCGAGCCCGGAATTCCTCCCAGGCTCACTTCATTAAATGCGTATCCGCTGCAATCAGCCCTTCACCGCGCCGGCGGTGAGGCCGCTGACGATGTATTTTTGGCCGAATAGATAGAGAATGAAGACCGGCAACGAAGTCAGCACGAGGTTGGCAAAAATAAGATTCCATTCCCGGCTGTACTTGCCGTAGAAATTGTAGATTGACAGCGGCATCGTCCAGGTCGAGCTGTCGGTCAGGAAGTAGAGCGGAATCGTGATGTCGTTCCACACCGACATGAACACCATAATTGCAACGGTAGCATTCACAGGCAGGATCAGCGGCGTCACGATCCGGAAGAATACGCCCAGCACGCTGGCCCCTTCCAGAAACGCCACTTCGTCGAGGGCTTTCGGGATCGTCTTGATGAACCCGCTGTAGAGGAACACGCTAAAGGCGGTGTTCAGCGAGGCGTAAATCAGAATGACGCTGGTGATGCTGCCGTAGAAGCCCAGCGCTTGCACGATCCGGATGGTCGTAATTGTCGACATCGGGGCGATCAGGCCCATAAAGAAAAACATATACAGCGAATTGGCGAGTTTCGTCTCGCGACGCGCCAGAATAAAGGAGGCCGCCGAAGAAGCCGCGATGTTGATGATCGAAGATACACCGGTAATCAACACGCTGTTCCAGAACGACCGGGCGAGCCCGCCTTCTTCAAAGACGCGCACGTAGTTGGAGAACATCCACTTTTCGGGCAGTTTGATCGAGAAATCCAGTACTTCGGCGCTTGTCTTAAAAGAACCGAAGATCATGATTAACACCGGCAAAAGAATCAGCAATGAAGCCAGCAGCAGAAGGCCTTCGACAATATAGTTACGAATGGCGAGTTTGCGTGTAAATCCCATTATTCGGTGACCTCCTTACGCCGCATGAAGATGAGCAGCGGGATGGCAATGATCGTAACCGCCACGAACAACAACGTATTGATGGCTGTCCCCAGCCCCCAGCTTCTTTCTTCG
>NZ_JAWDJI010000168.1:0-16156 GCF_032465655.1 Paenibacillus sp. 3LSP
AGCGGGTGGTTTTTTGTTTCGCACGCTTCGCGAGCTCAACTGGCTAAAGCCATAATAAAAAAGTCCTGCCCTCAAGGCAGGACTTTCATGTCATTCATCATGTAAACATAGATTGATAAGTAAAGTTTAACTTGGTACAATAAAAGATAGTCCATCAATCTATTTGTGATCAGATTTCATCCAAATCAATCTTATCATAATTTTTATCGTTTGTCAAGATATTAGGTGCGGATAAAGTAAGATGTTATTCAAGGGAGCGATTTCATTGGACCATACAGATCAAGCATGGCAGGAAGAACAACGCCGCGTGGAGTACGTGGCAGACCAAATCGACGCCAGAATCCGCAAGCTGGAGCGGGAGGTTGGCAGTGTACGCGGCGACGTCGTTGAGATGCGGAAGGACTTCTGGGACGAAGTAACGGTGAACTTTAGCGAAGCGGATGATGTCGGTGAAACGTCGACCAGCTTACGGCAGCAATCCCAGGTGCTTGCAGAGCGGGAGAAAAGCCATCAGCATGCGTCTATGGCGCTTGGAAAGCTGAAACGTTTGAAGCAATCGCCTTATTTCGGGCGCATTGATTTCGCGGAAGAAGGCGAGCCGGTGGAAGCCATCTATCTTGGGATTGCTTCCTTGCTCGAAGAGGGGGATGAAACGTTCCTCGTCTATGATTGGCGGGCGCCGATTTCCAATCTTTATTATGACAGTGTTCCCGGGCCGGCTTCCTATGAGACGCCGTCCGGCACGATCAAAGGAACGATGACGCTTAAGCGTCAGTTCGTAATTAACGGACGCCGCATCAAGGTGATGTTCGACACCGGCGTCACGATTGGCGACGAGCTGCTGCAGCAGGTGCTTAGCCGTACCTCCGATGCGCAAATGAAGAGCATTGTGGCTACGATTCAGCGCGAGCAAAATAAAATCATCCGTAACGATCGCAGTCGGATGCTCATCGTGCAAGGGGCTGCTGGCAGCGGCAAAACATCGGCGGCCTTACAGCGGGTCGCTTACTTGCTCTACAAGCACCGTGAGGTGCTGCAGGCAGATCAGATGATTTTGTTCTCCCCCAACCCGATGTTTAACAGTTATGTTTCAACGGTATTACCCGAGCTGGGCGAAGAAAATATGCTGCAAACAACGTTCCAGGAGTATCTGGAGCATCGGCTCGGGAGAGAATTCCAGCTTGAGGATCCGTTTGTACAAATTGAATATGTCCTTTCTGCTCCTGAGGATGAGGCTTATCAAGCTCGGGTCAGCGGAATCCGGTTTAAATCGTCAGTTCAATTTCTGCATGCAATCACACGGTATAAGGAATTGCTGGAGCAGAAAGGGATGATTTTTAAACCGCTTCGCTTTCAGGGCAAGGAGATTGTTGGCGTGGAGGAAATTGCCCGGCAATTTTATTCTTATGATCCGGCGATCCGGCTGGCCAACCGTTGTGAGCTGTTAAAAGATTGGCTGCTCAAGGCCATCGCCGCTTTTGCCAAGTCCGAATTGGATCAGCCTTGGGTAGAGGAACAAATTCAGCTGCTTGATGCGGAAGACTACCAGCGGGCTTACCAGCGCATGCGGCGCAAGCAACATGGCAAAACTCCTTCATTTACCGATTATGAGGATGAGAAGACGATTTTGGCCAAAATGGTAGTCAGCGATCGGCTTAAACCGCTTCGCAAATGGGTGAAATCGCTGCGTTTCGTTGATGTGACGCGGCTATACACCCAGCTGTTCAGCGACTTGGCGATCTTCCGAGAAGTTCATCAAGAAGAGCTTCCGGATCAGTGGGAAGAGATCTGCGAGCAGACGCTGCAGAAAATTGCGGGAGGCGAGCTGTTCTATGAAGATATTACGCCTTTCCTCTATTTAAAAGAGCTGCTGCTGGGCTTCCGGTCCAACACCTCGATCCGTCACGTCATTATTGACGAAGCGCAGGACTATTCACCGTTCCAGCTGTTCTTCTTGAAGCGTCTGTTCCCGCGGGCCAAAATGACAGCGCTGGGTGACTTGAACCAGGCGATATATGCGCATGCCTCGGTGCTTCAGCAGTCCTCTGTATTCAGCGATTTGTACGGTGCGGACGAGAGCGAGTTGATTACACTGGAGCAAAGCTATCGTTCCACCCGCCAAATTGTGGAGTTCACCCGTGAGATGATCCCTGGCGGGGAGGCGATCGTTCCATTCAACCGGGAAGGTGAAATGCCAGAGGTTCACCTAGTTGACGATATAGAGGAGCTTCATGCTTCGCTGGAGGCGATGATCGGTCAGCTGCGTGCAGACGGATATGAATCGATTGCCGTCATTTGCAAAACGGCGGAGGAAAGTCAGCAAGCTTACGATCGGCTTAGCGCTAAGCTGCCGGCGAAGCTGATCAAGAAGACGACGTTATCCTTCGAGAAAGGGGTGCATGTCATCCCGGCCTATTTGGCCAAGGGTGTAGAGTTCGATGCGGTGTTAATTTATGACGGTTCTGATCGCAAGTACACGCGGGAGGCCGAACGGAAGCTATTTTACACAGCCTGCACCAGAGCGATGCACTTGCTGCGGATTTACTCTGTTGGCGAACCTAGTCGGTTTATCCGGGAAGCTGCTAAATCCACTTATATTTTGGTTCCGTAACTGCGGTATATTTTCGGCTGATAGTACCAAACTAATCGGGTCTGTTTAAACTTCATTCGTGAAGGGTGGCCTGATGGTTAGATGGTCGGCAAAAAAGGCGATTTGATTGCATTGGCCTCCATACCGCTTATTATGACGCTGGGCAATTCCATGTTAATTCCGATATTGCCCCAGATTGCCCGTGAGCTTCATGTTAACTCGTTTCAGGTCAGTATGCTGATTACCGTGTATGCGGTGGTTGCGATTTTGCTGATTCCGATTGCCGGCTATCTATCCGATAAATTTGGCCGAAAAGCAATCATAGTCCCCAGCTTGATCATTGCGGGAATCGGCGGTTGCATCTCAGGCGTGGCGGATTGGTTTGCGAACGGGCTAACCGTATACTGGATCATCTTAGGCGGGCGTTTCTTACAAGGCATCGGAGCAGCCGGCGCCTTTCCGATCGTATTGCCGCTGGTCGGTGATCTGTATGAAAGTGAGGAGGAAGTCAGCCGCAGTTTAGGCATCATCGAAACCTCCAATACGTTTGGAAAAGTGCTCAGCCCGATCTTAGGTGCACTGCTTGGCGCTTGGATCTGGTATGTACCGCTACTTTCCATTCCGGTCTTATGTTTGATTTCGTTGTTGCTGGTGATGTTTTTGGTGCGGGAACCCAAAGATCGTGAAGCAGCCAAGCCGCTGGGTGAATTCATCTCTGCCGTCAAAAAGGTTCTGAAGATAAAAGGCCGCTGGCTCTATGCCATCTTTGCGATCGGCTGCATTTCGATGTTCCTGTTGTTTGGTGTGCTGTTTTATCTGTCGGAGCAACTGGAAGTCAAACACGGCCTGAACGGCGTGATCAAGGGATTGGTGCTGGCGATTCCATTAGCTGCTTTATGTCTGGCTTCTTATGTGACCGGGAAAAAAATCGGCGATGACAAAAAGTTGATGAAATGGTCAGGGGTCGCAGGCTTAATCCTATCCACTGGAGCCTTATTTGGCATCGGCTTTTTTAACAACATCTATTTCGTAATCGCTTGTCTGATCATCTGCGGCGCCGGCATCGGTATCGTCCTGCCCAGCTCTGATGCCTTGATCACCGAAGGTGTCGATAAGGTAATGCGCGGAACGATCACTTCGATCTACAGCAGCATGCGGTTTATCGGCGTATCCGCAGGGCCGCCGGTGATGTCGCTGTTGATGAAGGCTGGCCATATGACGATGTTTTTTGTTATTTCCGGTGTGTCCCTGGTGGCGGTCATCTTGCTGCTGATAATGGTTAAGCCGGAATCCGGTCCCGGTGGTGCGATCAAACCGAAGGAGCCTGAAAAACGTACGAAAACGGTACGAGCATTACACCACAGCTAGCTTGAGAGATGGTTTCTTAGAAGCAGCGGACCGAATCGGGTACGCTGCTGTTCTATTGTCCGGGCTTTTTTGGTATGATAGGAGCGATAGTGCCGCTGGAACAGCCTGTTCGAGCGGAGAAAGGTACGAACACCAAGACTTTGGAGGGGTAGACATGAATGCCAAACAAGCAGCGGGTTACCGCGCTGCAGAATGGGTTAAGGACGGAATGACCATTGGTCTCGGAACGGGATCAACCGCTTATTATGCGATCGAGAAAATCGGCGAGATGGTGGGGAACGGGTTGCAAATTCGTGCCATTGCAACATCGAAGGCTTCGGAAGAACTGGCTGTGAAATACCACATCCCGCTCATTGACGCGAAGGATGTGGACCGATTGGATCTAGCCATTGACGGGGCCGATGAGGTCGATCCGCAAATGGCGTTGATCAAAGGTGGCGGGGGCGCGTTGCTTCGGGAGAAGCTCGTTGCGATCAACAGCGATCGATTTATCGTTATCGCCGATAACGGGAAGATGGTCTCTACATTAGGGCGTTTCAAACTGCCAATTGAGCTGGTTCCGTTTTGTTACGAATGGACGCTGCGGGAGTTGAAGAGCCGTTATGATGTGCCGTTCGAGATGCGGATGCAAGGGGATCAGTTGTACGTGACGGATAACGGCAACTACATTGTCGATGCGGCCTTCGGACAGATAACCGACCCAGCCCGGTTAAGCGACGAGTTGAAGGCGATGACGGGCGTTGTTGAGCATGGATTGTTCGTGGGTATTGCACACACGGTTGTGATTGGTTACGAGGATGGGCGTACGGAAATCAAGGAGGCTTCATGTTCAAATCAATAAAAGCAAGAGTGGACGAGCCTGCCATTCGGGAGTTGCTGGAATATGCCGTGATGTTTGACCCGGATGCACTGGAGGATGCGGCTCGTTTGTACCGGGAAGAGGATACATATCAGCTGTTTGGATATGAGGAAGAGGAAGCAGGGATTACCGGAATTATCGGCTATCGGGTTAATGCTTCGCAGACGCTTGAAATTATCCACCTGGCTGTCCATCCGGAGCAGCGAATGAAAGGGTATGGACGTGCCTTGGTGCTGCTCGCCCTCACGGAAGCATCTCCTGAGCGGATGGAGGCTATTACGGATGAGGCAGGAGCAGATTTCTTCCGGAACATTGGGTTTCAAATTACCGGGTTTTGGGATGAAGTTGCTGGGGAAGAACGGTTTCGTTGCATCTATGAAGTGGAAGAGAACGAAGAGGACGAGTAAGGTCTGGATGAAAGGCTGCGGGAAATCCGCGGCTTTTTTTGCTATTCACCGCAAGGATAAATTTGACTTTCAGGCGGCAATCGCCTATAGTTTCATTTGTAGTTTGATTATCAAACTATTCGACTATAGAACTAATTGGACAGGTTTGAGCTGGAGGGATGTAAGGCAGTGAATATTGAAACGATGCAGTTAATTGAACGTTATTTGGCCGCTTATTTCGAGGTCACGAAACGGTTGAACGGGCAAATCCGCGACATGATTCAAGAGGATGTCACCATGGAGCAATTTCAGATCTTGAAGTATATTGCCTCTCGCGGCCGGTGTACCTCTACGGAACTGGCAGACACGTTTGGCGTCGGCAAAAGCTCCATTACTGCGATGACCACGCGAATGGTTGATAAAGGGGTGTTACAGCGAACTCGGGATGAAGAGGACCGTCGGGTCGTATATTTAACGATGACGGAGCAGGGAGAGCGCAATTACGCAATCGTTCAAGAACAAATCATGAGCACGGTCTCTAAGTATTTGGTGCATTTTAGTGCGGAAGAGGTTGAAGGGGTTATCAGCGCTTTCGAAAAATTAGCCAGATTGATCAGCGAAGGGAGTTCAGAGAAATGAGATTCATACTGAAGGCAAGATGGTGGATATTGCTGCTGTGGATCGCTTTAGCAGCGGCATTGATGCTAACAGCGCCTTCCATGGCAGATTTAGTGCGGGAGAACGGGGAGATCACCGTTCCAGACGGGTATTCCTCCTCTGAAGCTTCTGCCATTCTGGCGGAGGCGGCTAAGCTGAAGGGAGGAGCGGCAGAGACACAAATCGCCCTCGTCTTTCATGATGAGCAAGGCATCGATGAGGCCGATCAGAAGGAGATTGAACAAGGCATCTCCGCGCTGCACGACAAGATGGAGGAGATCGGCATCGCTTCGATTACCGATCCGTACAGCACGCCGGAAGCGAAAGATAAATTAATCTCCAAGGACGGCAAAACGATATTAACCTCTTTGTCGGTACTTGATGAGCAGCGTCCGCTTAAGGACATCGAGCAAGATATCCATCAAACCCTTGATTCGCTGAAGGTTGAGCACTATTTGACCGGGCAAAAGCAAATTAACGAGGATATGATCGTCAGCTCGGAGCAGGGGCTGAAGAAATCGGAATATTTTACTGTCATCTTTATTCTGTTGATCCTGTTTGTAGTTTTCCGCTCGGTGGTGGCGCCGTTTATTCCTTTGCTGACGGTTGGGCTCAGCTATCTGGTGTCCCAATCCATCGTTGCGTTTCTGGTGGATACGGTGAACTTCCCGATTTCAACGTATACACAGATTTTTATGGTGGCGGTGATGTTTGGGATCGGGACAGACTATTGCATTCTGCTGATCAGCCGCTATAAGGAAGAACTGCAGCATACAGACGACCAATGGGAGGCGATTGTCCAGACGTACCGTA
Source organism: Paenibacillus sp. 3LSP (assembly GCF_032465655.1). Taxonomy (NCBI): domain Bacteria; kingdom Bacillati; phylum Bacillota; class Bacilli; order Caryophanales; family Paenibacillaceae; genus Paenibacillus; species Paenibacillus sp. 3LSP. The sequence continues at coordinate 6,674 of NZ_JAWDJI010000168.1, forward strand.
AAGCAGGGAAGACGGTGCTCTTCTCCGGACTTGCCGTCCTGGTCGGCTTCACGACAATTGGCTTATCGCAATTTATGTTGTACCGTTCGGCGGTGGCGGTAGCGGTCGGCATCGCGGTGATGCTGATCGCCTTGGTAACGGTTGTACCGTTCTTTATGGCTGTGCTGGGCACAAAGTTGTTCTGGCCTGTCCGCGGTTCACTGGAACATAAGGAGAACCGCTTCTGGGGCGCCATCGGCCGCTTCTCCTTGAAGCGTCCCTGGGCAGCGCTGCTGATCGTTGCTGCGGTAACGGTACCTTTCGTAATTTCGTATACCGGCAATGTGTCCTTCAACAGCATGGAGGAAATCGGTGACGAATATGAATCGGTCAAAGCGTATAACATCATCTCCGAAAGCTTTGAAACCGGCGAGTCGTTGCCGTCCACCATCGTAATTAAAAATGACGAGCCCATGGATAATGCGGAATATATGGCGCTTGCTGAGAAGATTAGCCGTGAGGTTGAGAAGACGGACGGAGTAGCCAGCATTCGAGGGATGAGCCGCCCAACAGGGGAAGTGCTCAAGGATTTTGCATTAAGTAATCAGGTGAAGACCGTTGGTGAAGGATTAGGCGAAGGCGGCGAAGGGCTGGGCAAGATTCAAAACGGATTGGCGGAAGCCAGCCAGGCCCTGTCGGAAAACGCCCCTAAACTCAAGGAAGCAGCCGACAGCACCGGGCAGCTGGTGGACGGCACCGCGAAGCTGAAGGACGGGATCTCTCAGCTGTCTGGAGGTCTTGCCGCGATTGAGAAAGGGATTCGGGAAGGTTCGGTTGGGGCTGGCCAGTTGAAGCAAGGATTACAACAAGCGCAAAAAAGTGCTGAGGATTTGGCGAACGCCCACAATCAACTGCTTGCCTCGTATCAGCAGTTGGCTCAAGGGGCTTCCGGCTTGGGCGACGGCCTGACGCAAATCCGCGAACCTTTAGGCGCTGCATCGCAAGGGCTAGCCGCTTTGACGGGGCGATTTACTAGCCTGGAGGACAAATATCCGGATTTGGCGTCAGATCCAGATTATTTGACGATTCGCACGACGGTTATGGAAACCAGCAAAGGTCTGGAGCAACTGACGGCCGGACTTCAGCAGATCGAAGCTCAGCTGGAGCAAGTCGCGTCAGGATTGAACCAGGCGAACCAAGGCTACGCACAGGCGGCAGCCGGTGGGAAGCAGCTGGCCGATGGTTTGAACCAGATCATCGCAGGCCTGGCGAAATTACAATCGGGGTTGGATCAAGCTGCAAACGGCCAAGGAAAGATCGTGGGGCAGCTGCCCGAAGTCGAATCCGGCCTGGCCCAAATTCAATCCGGGCAACAGCAAATTCAAACCGGATTCAGCGAGTTTTCGGGTCAAATCACGCAGTTAACTGATGGGCTGAATCAAAGTGTTGACGGCCTGGAACAAGTGTCCGGCGGATTAACAACTGCCAAGGATTACTTGACTGAGGTTGGAAGCACGGACAACGGTCTGGATGGCTGGTACGTTCCGAAGGAAGCGTTGGAGAACGAGCAAATCCAGCAGGTGTTCGATACGTATCTATCCGCAGACCGCAAAGTGATGAAGCTTGAGGTTGTCTTCTCCAGCAATCCTTATGGACGGGAAGCGATTGACCAGATCGGTGCCGTGGAATCTGCGGTGCAAACGGCAGTGAAAGGGACGTCGCTGGAAAACGCCGACATCGCGATCGGCGGCGTATCGAGTACGTTTAACGACCTGAAGACGATTTCGGGGAACGACTATACGCGCACGGTGTTCTTAATGCTGGCTGGGATCTTCATTATCCTGGTGGTGCTGCTCCGTTCGTTGGTCATGCCGGTCTACATCATTTTGTCCCTGGTGTTGACGTTCTACGCTTCGATTGGGTTTACGGAATGGGTCTTCGTCGATATCTTTGGCTACTCCGGTGTCAGCTGGGCGACGCCATTCTTCGGCTTCGTTCTGCTGGTCGCATTGGGCGTCGACTACAGCATCTTCCTAATGGATCGCTTTAATGAGAACAAAGATTGGAACGTCGGCGATGCCATTTTGCATTCCATGCGCAATATGGGGACGGTTATTTTGTCCGCAGCGATCATTCTTGGCGGGACGATGGCCTCGATGTATCCGTCCGGCGTGCTGTCCATGCTGCAAATCGCCACGCTGGTGTTAACCGGCCTGGTACTGTATTCCGTTATTGTACTGCCGTTCCTCATTCCGGTGATGGTAAAGCTGTTTGGGCAAGCGAACTGGTGGCCGTTCCACCGCCGCTTCGGCGAAGGGACGCAGCAAGAGAACAGTGTAAATTTGTAAACCGCAGGTGTACAAAAGCAACGCCGGCTTCTTCTCCAATTTGGAGGGAAGCCGGCGTTTTGTTGTGGATACCTTGACCTTAACCAAGCGTGCTGCGTTTGAGGAAGCTGCGCAGCGCCCATCCGCGCTCTTGACGCTTCTTATATTTCGGTAGAGAACGGTACACCTCAATCGACTCCTTGTAAGCGCGTTTTGCCTCTTCCTTGCTGCCCAGCGACTGATACAAGCAGCCAAGCAAATAATAGGCTTCACTGGAGGAGGATTGGATTTCGCCAAACCGAGCGGCGTATTGCAGCGCTTTCTGCGGATCTCGCTCACGGAAGGCGGAGGCGAGGCGCAGGTAAGGTTGACCGTATTTCACCCGTTCGTTCAGGCTTAGGGCGTGCAAAATATGCGCTTCCCCTTCCTCGATCCGTCCCAGTCCTAAGCAGGCTGCCCCAAGGTCATCCCAAAACTCGGCAGATGACTCAGAGAAGTCCTTCGCCTCTTCGAGCAAGCGATGAGCTTCGGCATATTTCTTGCGTTCCAGCAGTAAGCGGGCAAGCTCGCGTTTGGCAGAGACGTCGAAGGGGCTTGCGGCCAACTGCTGCCGGAGACGACCTATATTGCGGCTGCGTTTGATCGGTTTGCTCAGGCTCGGAAACAACCCAACATATCGCCGATCAATGAAGTAAAGGATGAGGAGCAAGACGATGATGGCGAGAAACGGATTGCCTAGCAGCCAAGACAAGAGAAAAAACAGGAATATCTTACTCATGAAAAGTCCTCCGCAATCACATGATAATTTCCAATTATATCACAGGGGAAGGAGGACGAGGAAAAAATAAAAACAGCCGCCTCGAGGCGGCTGTCACATTGATTTATTGGAAGTTGCGAAACGAGCCTGTGGAGCCGATCGAACCTGCACCGGAGATCGAACCCGAGGTGTGAGATCCCGTGGAGTTCATGGAGCCTGCGGAACCCAAGGAGCCCATGGAGCTGGCAGCGCTGGAGCCGATGGAGCTCAAAGAACCGGTGTGCGTGGAGCTTGGCTGGTGACTGTTCATGGAAGAGCCGATGCTGCCACCGCTATAGCTGCTTTGACCGATTCCTTGCGTGCTGTAGGAGGTTTGACCGATGCCAGGCTGGGTATAACTCGTGCTGAATCCAGACATCGAGTGTACGCTGCTTTCCAGTTGATTCGCAAGTTGGGCTACGCGTTGATATTGTTGCATCGCTGTTTGATGTCCTTGGAGCGCGGATTGAATCACTTGCACGGCTCTACGCTCACGTTGAGCCAACTCTTCCAGTTGCATCGCGTTTTGTTGTTCCTGCTGCAGCATTTGCTGGTACATCATCGTAGCTTGACGGGTTTGCTGTTCCAGCTGGCGCATCGATTGTTCGATCTCACGAAGTTGTTGACTGACATTGTTGTACATCTGCTTAAGTATCCTCCTCTAGTTAAGTTAGGTTGTGAAACCAACGTTAGGTTACCCCTCGAACTCTCCGCTATACATCGAACTAAGCGGACCTCCGAGCTCGTCAAGGTAAGGGTCCAAACCCTCGTCCAACCAAATTCATAAACTATACTGGAGGTGAATGCGATTGGACAAAAACGGGTTTATTCAGAAAATCGCCCCCCTTGCCGCTGCCAACTCGAAGGAAAGCGGGATACCGGCTTCATTGACGATCGCCCAAGCGATTTTGGAATCGAACTGGGGGACAAGTCGCTTAGCTGTTCAAGGCAATAATCTGTTTGGGCTAAAAGGCACCGGTCCAGCAGGCAGCTTGATTCTGCCCACAACCGAGTATCGGAGCGGCAAAGCGGTGGTGGTGAACGCGGCTTTCCGTAAATACCGTTCGTGGGCCGAGTCGATTACAGATCACGCCCGTTTATTATCGGCGCCGCGCTATGCCGGGGCGATTGGAAAAACGGGACCGGAAGCGGCGCGGGCGGTTGCTGCGGCCGGTTACGCAACGGATCCACAATATGCCAACAAGCTGATTCAGTTAATGAATACCTACAGCTTGACGCAATACGACACAACGAAAGGAGATGAGCCGATGACTGCAGAGGAGAAGAAGCAATTTGCTGCGCTTCAAAATCTAGTCCAAGCACAGGCGAAGAAAATCGCCGAGTTGGAGAAATGGACCAAGCCGGGCATTCCCGCCTGGGCCAAGGAAGCGGTGGAGGCGGCGGTGAAATACAGCAAAGACGATCCGCTGTTGAATAATCCGGAGCAGGGCAGCGTAGATTTCTACCGAATCATTACCGTGATGCACCGTCGGGGCTTGTTTGACAAGGGGAAATAAGCCAGGGCTTTGACGGTTGTCAGCCGACTCCCCCAGTGGTACGATGAGTTGGAAGATTCAGGCATGATCGCGGGGAGGGAGCAACGATTCGCAATCGATTATGGATATTTGCGGCTGCCGGATTGGTTCTGTTGGCTGCGTTATATACATGGTGGTATATCCAAAATGTATCTCCGGTGAAAGTGACGACAACGCTTAACGGAGTTGCCTGGATGGAGGAGGACCTAACGTTTTCTCCGCCGATTCAACTCGCGTTAGATGGGTACTATGACAAACGAAATGCCCAATTTAAGGGTACCATCGAAATTAACGGGAAGAGGTATACCAATTGCTTTCTCGTGAACGGGACCGGACTTCGTTATGAAGGCGCTAACTTGATTCGGCTTGGGGTAAGCTATTTCGATGCAGAAATGGTCCGTATCGCGTGGTCGATCCCTCAGGCAGAGCTCCCTCCTGATCTGACTCACCGTAAGTTCCCTGATGCTGAGATTTGGTTAGTTAGCCCAGCGTCTTCTGGGGAAGAGGCGAGAAGCGTACGACAGGAGATGGAAGATCGTTATTTTTCGCGAAAATGAAGATGAAATAAAAAAAGGACAAAAGCCCTCGTAGAACTTCTTACTACAAGGGCTTTTGTCCGGGCATCCCTCGCGGGATGCCCATCATGGGAGAGGAGAAACCGGACGAAGAGCTTATGGGGAAACGTAAGTCTTCTCCGCGGTTGTCTACGACATTTGGTGATGTCGATACTCTAATTGTGTCCGGGCAGAGGGCTTTTATACCTCGATTCGCAAAAAAGTTCGATGATTTTTTCATTTTTCAATCCTAGGCGGATTATGGTACGATATCGACAGGAATTTTCCAGGCATAAAAGGTGTGTGAACTAATCGATGAGAGTGATATCGGGCCGAGCCCGGGGCAGGTCGCTCAAAGCCGTACCCGGCATGGGGACCAGGCCGACTACAGACAAAGTCAAAGAAGCGATATTCAGCATGATCGGTCCGTATTTCGACGGCGGCTCCGCGCTGGACTTGTTTGCCGGAACCGGCGGTCTCGGCATTGAGGCGTTAAGCCGCGGCATGGACAAGGCGGTATTTATCGATAAAGATGTGAAGAGCCTTGAGACGATCCGTCAGAACTTGAAGGCGACCGGATTCGAGGCCATGGCTGAAGTCTACAAAAACGACGCAGAACGTGCGCTGAAAGCTCTGGCGAAACGGGAGGCGTCCTTTGATCTGGTGTTCTTGGATCCCCCGTACCGCTTGAAACACGGGGATGCGCTGATGACCCAGATGGACGAGCTGCAGCTGCTCAAGCCGGAGGCAACGATTGTACTTGAACATGAAGCCTCGTTTGTTTATCCTGAGCGGTTTGGGCCTTTTGTACAGTTCCGAAAAGCGGAATACGGGGAGACCTCCGTATCCATTTATACTTACGATACCGAGTTGAACACGGTTCAAACCGACGATCAGGAGGAACAACATGAGTGAACAGCGGCAACCGCGTGTGGCGGTATATCCAGGCAGTTTTGATCCTGTAACGAAAGGGCATATGGACATCATCCAGCGGGCCTCGCGCCAGTTTGACAAGCTGATCGTGGCAGTACTGAACAATTTAAGCAAGAAGCCGTTATTTACGGTGGATGAGCGTAAGGCTTTGCTCAGAGAGGTGACCGGGCACCTCCCTAATGTCGAGATCGACAGTTTCCGGGATTTGCTGGTGAATTACATGGACTACAAGCAAGCCCATGTGATCGTCCGGGGCATTCGCTCCGTCACCGATTTTGAATACGAGCTGCAGCTGGCTTCTACAAATCATAAGCTGAACAGCGAGGTGGAAACGATCTTTATGATGACGCACCCCAAATATTCGTATTTGAGCTCCAGCGTCGTCAAGGAGATTGCCAGCTTCCACGGCGATGTCAGCGATCTCGTGCCGCCGGAGGTTGAGTTGGCGCTGCGCGAGAAGTTCAAAGATAAGCTGGGGCCGAGCTAAGCACGGCTTAGGGCTTAAAGTTTAAGGGTTCTCTTGTCGCCGCCACAGGAGCGCGATGGACAAGAAGCCAACCGTCAACAAAGTCAGCATCCACAGCTGCCATTCCATCACCCCGAACGCTAGCTGCCAACTGGGCAGCTTGACGGACGGGGTGTCGCTTCCTATTGGCGAGGCTTCGCTGCCGCCAAATGCGGGTAGAACGCTTGGCAGCCAGTGGGTGAACGGTTTCCACAGCAGCAAGGTGAGGATATAAGCATAAGCCGCATGGAGCAGACGGCTGAGCAGGAACGACCGTTCACCGATGCCTGCGGGCCCGAGGATAGCTCGCACTTGCAGGTAAGCGCATAGGCCGCTCCACCCTAGTACCGCCCCCAATATCGAGGCGCTGAGGGCCGGAGGAAGAGAAGGAGCCAGTCCGGACAGGACATAGGAGCCTAAATGGACCTCCAGAGCGCTTTTCACTGCAACAGCCATCGTATGATGAGGGAACGCAAGCAGAATAACGTGAATTACAACTGCGAAAATAAGCATATATCCGCCGATAATCATCAGCGTTTGTACGCCCGAAGTGACCGCGTCGCCCAGCAGCTTGCCAAAGCTGCGGCCGTCTTCGCGGCGGGCCTCCTCCATGCGGCGAACGGCCAGGCGCAGGATCGATTCACGCCGCTTGGCTGCAGGCTTTACCGCTGGTGGAGACACCGCTGATTTCGAGCGGTCCGGGAACACCAACTGCAGCGTCACGCCGGCGGCGATGCCGGCCATCCAATGTACGGCGAGCAAGAGCAAGCCGACCTCAGGTCGGCTTAAGAAGCCTGCACCAATTACAACGACGAGCAGCATCGGGCTGCAGAAGTGAGCTGTCGCGGCGAGACGTTCAGCTTCACGCGCGGTGATCTTGCCCTGCTTATGCAGGGTTACCGCAGCTTCGGCTGCAGCAGGGAAGCCGGCCGTCATCCCCAGCGGCAGCACCCAGCCGAAGGAGCCGGGAAGACCCAGGGCGCGGCGGGTGAAAGGCTCGAGCAACGCGCCCAGACCATGGGCGAATCCTGAGGCGATCATCATTTGCGACAGAACGATAAATGGCAGCAAGGCTGGGAATACGATGCGCCACCATATGGTCAAGCCTTCCCCCGAAGCTTTGAACGCTTCGCCGGGGGCGTAAACGACGCAGATCACGAGCAAAACGGCCAAAAATCCGGTTAACCATGTGGAGAGCGGGCTGGCAGCCAAACGTCGGAAATTCATATGTATAGATCCACCTTCTTTGTCATTAGATAAAGATCGATAGCGAATATACGCATAGTACATGCTATGCATCAGCGGCGAAGGACAGACTACCGGTTTCGCATGGCAGGTGCAGGCAGAGGAGCGGCGGCTGAGAAGATGCGAAAGCGCCGCCACACAGGAAGGGAGGAGAAACGGGATGCGACCATCCAGAACCAAAGCGTTAAAATCGGGACTGTATGTGCTGATCCTTGCGGTGATCGTCTATGTTGTCGTCTATATGTCTACCCCGTATATGATCAATCAGCCGGGGACGGCAGAGGAAATCAAACCGATGGTTTCCATCCCGTCGGGAGATCCTGAGGAGAAGGGCACTTTTATGCTCACAACGGTTTCCGTCAGTTACGCCAACGTATGGATGCTGGCGACGGCTCGCTTCAACAAGCATGCCGAGATCGTGAAGAAGGAACCTGATCGCAATGACGAGGAATACGAAACGCAACAGCGATACTATATGAACAGCTCCCAATCCAATGCGATTATGGCGGCCTATAATAAAGCCGGCGTCAAGTACGGTATCGTCCCGGAGTACGTATTTATCATCGGCTTGTCTAAGGATAGCCCGCCCAAGGGAGATTTTCACTCCGGGGATATAATTCGAGCGGTGAAGGGACAGCCGGTCAATCGGTTTGAAGACCTTGGCGCCTTGCTGCAGGACAATCAACCGGGGGATGTGGTTGATGTCCGTCTGGAACGGGGAGGCAAATCGGTCGACCAGCAGGTGGAGCTGGTAGAGATTAAGGCGGCTGACGGCGCGCGCAAGGCTGGATTAGGTGTATCGGTAGGCGAACTGCGGAAGATACAGGCCGCGGATCAGGCTAAGGAAGTGAAGTTTGCCGACACGCGGATTGGCGGTCCGTCGGCCGGCTTAATGTTTACGCTTGAGATTTATAATCAGCTGACACCAGGGGACTTAAGCAAAGGCTACCGGGTGGCTGGCACCGGCACGATCGCCGAGGACGGCACCGTAGGAGCGATCGACGGCGTCCAGTTTAAGATTGTGGCGTCGGATCGGGAGAAGGCGGAAATATTTTTTGTTCCAGAGGCAAATTATAAGGTTGCGAAGGCCAAAGCGGAGGAAATCGGTTCGAAGATGAAGCTCGTTCCGGTGAAGACGCTGGACGATGCCTTGGATTATTTGGCTTCGTTGGAGCCGAAGGCGCCATAATCCAGGGCAAGCGATTCCAGGTTTGGCGGCGTGAGGCTTGGAGCGTAACGGCGTGATTAATCCGTCAGGCGAATAGGGGCTTGACGGTACTCGCGCAGCAGCTCCTCTGCGCTTCGCTTTGGCATCGCATTTGCATATACGGCAGCGGCCCGAATGTCGAGATTCAGCTGCGGGTGCTCCATTTCAGCAGCCCGGGTGAGGATCGGCAGACGGGCCGTTTGTTTCATCCGCTTGAGCAGCTGCTGCCCGGCCGCGCTAAAGCCAAGCACGCGCAGATACCCTGGGCCTTGCGCGAGCGCCTCGGGCGCCAGCAGCGCTCGGGGATGCTGCAAGAGAATATGCAGCAGCGTGCGCTGCAGCTTCGTATGCGTGTAGCGAACGCATGGAGAAGAAGTGGGAGGAATGGAATCCGGGATTTTG
>NZ_JAWDJI010000169.1:0-52125 GCF_032465655.1 Paenibacillus sp. 3LSP
GATCTGCCGCATAATTTTCTCGATTCTTTGTGTCTACTCTATTGACAGAGGTACAGTTACTATAATCAATCTCCTTTGAAATATTTGGTATATGAATAGATTTTATGCGAAAAATGCATAAATCTCAATATGCAATTTTCGCATAGAGTAAACTTAGCATGGGTGATATATGAATGTATAAGAGGATAAGGGATTTAAGAGTAGATAGAGATTTGACACAGCAGCAATTAGCTGAGCATTTAAACATTTCACAAGCAACCTATTCGCGGTACGAAAACGGGAACTTGGATGTTCCGAGCTCTGTATTGATTAAGTTAGCCAATTTCTACAACGTTAGTATTGATTACATTCTGGGTCAAACAAACAACTCAAAGCGTTCTAATGAAAAATAACTATGTACTCGTGAATACCGCTTTTAATACTCTGATGCTGCACTTACGCAAGAGATTTTTTGAGCCTGTATTACCAAACCCACACCCCGAGGTGAACCCATGATTACAATCAGACTGCTGCAACCCCATGAGTTGGATTTCTTCACGGATATGCACTACGAGTCGATTCATATCCCTCAGGGGAAGCCGCCGAAGGATGAGCTATTAAATGCGCCGCATCTGAAGAAATATCACGAAGGTTGGGGACGATCAGGAGACCGGGCTTTTGTCGCCGTGAAGGACGATCAACATGCCGGGGCGGTATGGTATAGACTGTTCGAGGAAACGAATCCAGGGTTTGGTTACGTCGATAACGAAACGCCGGAGCTGGGAATTGCTATACATCCGGATTTTCGAGGAATGGGAATCGGGCGGCTTTTAATGAATGAAATCATCAAGCAAGCAGCGCTTGATGGATACCATTCACTGTCCCTAAGTGTAGATCCCACCAATACTCCAGCCGTGGAACTCTATCAGAAATTAGGTTTTACCTACTTCGGAATCTCCGGAACCTCCTGGACAATAAAACTGGATCTTGCTCCAAAAACGAAACCCACGCCTTAATCCAAGACGTGGGTTTTCGTTTGCTCCCTTATTTCAACTTCCACAAGGCAGGTACATTCTCAGGCTCCCAGCCCGGAAGAGAGGTATGGGCTTGTAGGCAAATATAGATGTTTCTGTTGTAAGATACCTCGTCGTTAATGTTGAAGGATACATAAGGTTGCCAAGGTTGGGCATCACCTGGAGAACCTGACGACGCCGTTGTCCCTTGAACTGTAGCTCCTGAGGAGACATTGCCGGCAGCATCTTTGGCTGTGACGGTAAATGTATACGTCGTGTTCGGTGACAAACCGCTAATGGTTGCTGTGGTATTCGTCGCATTTACACTTCCAGAGCCGTAGGAGATGGTATAACCAACAACCCCCACATTATCAGTGGAAGCGGACCATTCCAGCGTGATACTGTTTGACGTAACTGCAGTTACCCGAAGCTGACTCGGGGCAGTTGGCGGCGTTGTGTCAGGAGTTGGATTCGGATCTGGGCCAGGACCTGGGTTCGTCCCTAAATTGTCTAAATATGCACGATGAGACCGAGAAAATTCAAAATTCGCCGCCTTGTCCCAGTTGATGGACCAGGTCATCAGGCCTTTGAAGCTGGGATAACCTTGCGGTTGACGTAATGTATAGCTTCCGCCAAACGATTGACCTTTAATCAGATAATCCAATGCTTTGTGTACGTTGGCTGGTGTCGTGTATCCTCCTCCCGCTGCCGCTTGCGTCGCCGGAAGGCCGATGAGCAGTTGCTCCGGACGTAGGGCTGGGAACTTGTAGTTCGCATTACCGCCGACATTAAACCCTTGCAATAGCATTTCAGCCATCGCCACTTGGAAGTCAGCGGTACCTTGAACGTAGGATCGGCCGTCTAACGCGGTCATCGGACCGGAGTTATAATGCTGCACGTGGAGATAATCCAGTTGATCCCGAAAAGCGTAAATCACCGGCAGATATGCACCCCATGGCCCGCCGTAGGCTACATAACCGCCTTGAACGTAAGCCGTTTCCGGCGCCATCGTCAACATGAAGTCCGAACCGTAGCTGTTCAAAATTTCACGTACGCCGGAAATCAAATTTACGATTCTCGGAGTCGTCGGATTTCGAAAATCCGTATCTCCCCCGTTTAAGGACAAAGAGCTGCCTTCGAGATCAATGTCCAACCCGTCAAAACCGTAAGTATCGATAATGCTCTTCATCGTCTGAACAAAAGTCTGCCGGGCTTGCTCACTGGACAGATCCACGGTCCCATTAGCGCCGCCCACGGAAATGAGAACCTTCTTGCCTTTGCCTTGCAACTCACGGATATCCGCCTTGAAGTCGTTGATGGAAGCGTTATACGGTGTAAATGCCATATTCCCGCTAGCAGGTCCCCCGACGGGCTCTGCGAACGCAACCTGAATGACATCAAAATCCGGTGAAACATCCCGCAGCCGGATATTCGCAGATCCGTTATCGAAGTTATGCCAATATCCAACAAGTATTCGTTCTCCTGTTGCTCCAACTGGCTTGGCTGCAGCATACGCTAAGGTTGAAAACAGCGGCACCACAAGTATCAAGGCGAGCAACCAAATCTTTGTCCTCCTTAATAAACTGACCTGAACCATAATTTTCCTCCTTCACTTGAATCGTCAATCTCTCAAGTCCCATGAAGTGTGAGATTGCAATAGATATCTTATTTTACATATTCATCCATTTTACCTGCTAGATTTTAGATAATTTTTATAGATTATGAGAAATTAGAGACTTGAAGTTTTGAGGATTGCTGCGAAATCGAGAAATTCAAGAGAGATAATCTAGCATTTGACAGCTTGGCACCCCTGATATAAAATGAAGTCACATCCTTAATTTGCCATATCTTACTGACTTAAGGATGAAAGTTGATCCCACAATTTGAGGGCGCTGCTTTCCTGATCCTCCCTATCAGGAACAACCCCGTAATCTTCCGTTGAAGATTGCGGGGTTTTTTGTTTTGTAGCGGCGGGAAAGGAGGAACCGAACGATCCTACAGCGGTTGGCTTAAATTTCAAATGAAGTCTATGTTCAGAACAGTAGAAAAAGCTGGAAAGGTGGTTTGATCTATGAAACCGTTTTTAAAAAAATCCATTATCACACTCCTTGCTTCCACCTGTCTCTTTACAGCATGGCTCATCCCTTCCATCGCCGTACCGACGGCGAGCGCCGCTCCCGATACGTCGGTTCTTAACAAGCAAAGCTTCTCTACCGATGTCATCTATCAAATTGTGACAGACCGCTTCGCGGATGGGGATCCTAGCAACAATCCATCGGGCGCGGCCTATTCACCCGGTTGTACAAATCTGAAGCTTTATTGTGGAGGAGACTGGCGGGGGATCATTAACAAGATTAACGAGGGGTACTTTGCCGGAATGGGTGTAAGCGCTTTATGGATATCACAGCCGGTCGAAAATATTTACAGCGTCATTGACTACTCCGGTGTCAATAGCACGTCCTATCACGGGTATTGGGCCCGCGACTTTAAACGAACGAATCCGGCGTTTGGCAGCATGAGCGATTTTCAGGAGCTCATTAACACAGCGCATGCCAACAACATCAAGATCATCATTGATTTCGCACCGAACCACACCTCCCCTGCTTCGGAGACACAACCTTCCTTCGCCGAGAACGGTCGGTTGTACGATAATGGTAACCTGATTGCCGGCTACACGGGGGACACCAACGGAATTTTCCATCATAATCAAGGCACGAATTTCTCCTCGCTGGAGGATGGCATCTATCGGAATCTGTATGATCTGGCCGACATTAATCACCACAACAACGTAACGGATACGTATTTCAAAGATGCAATCAAGCTCTGGTTGGATATGGGGATCGATGGCATTCGGGTGGACGCGGTGAAGCATATGCCGGAGGGCTGGCAGAAGAACTGGGTTGCTTCGATTGCAGGATATCAACCGGTGTTTACCTTCGGGGAATGGTTCCTTGGCGTTGGCGAAAATGATCCGAACAATATCCGCTTCGCCAATGAATCCGGGATGAGTCTGCTTGACTTCCAATTTGGTCAAAAAGTCCGGCAGGTCTTCCGCGACAATACAGATACGATGTACGGCTTAAATAACATGCTGACTACAACAGCAGCCAACTACAAACATATCCATGACCAAGTCACGTTTATTGATAACCATGACATGGATCGTTTTAAGCTGGGCAACAACGACCGGCGATTGGAGCAAGCGCTGGCCTTCACATTAACGTCACGCGGCGTTCCGGCAATCTATTACGGGACAGAGCAATATATGACGGGCAATGGTGATCCGGCGAACCGAGGTTATATGAGTGGATTCTCGACTTCTACCACCGCATATCAAGTCATCGGCAAGCTGGCGCCGCTTCGCAAATCGAACCCGGCACTCGCCTATGGAAGCACGCAGGAACGCTGGATCAATCATGATGTATTTATCTATGAGCGAAAATTCGGCAATAGCGTAGCGCTGGTCGCCATTAACCGCAATACGACCACCGCCGCCTCGATCACTGGCTTGCAGACCTCACTACCAGCCGGTACTTATACCGACGAATTAAACGGACTGCTGGATGGCGGCAGTATTACGGTAAGTTCTACGGGATCAGTCCCCGCCTTTAACCTGCCGGCAGGGGCTGTTGCAGTATGGCAATTTGCAGCCAGTGAGTCCGCACCGATCATCGGTAATATCGGAACGGACATGGGTAAAGCAGGCACAACGCTGACGATCGATGGCCGAGGCTTTGGGAATACGAAAGGAACGGTCTTCTTCGGTACAACGGCAGTCACCGGTAACCAGATCGTGCAGTGGGAGGATTCACAAATCCAAGTGAAAGTACCGGCAATCACACCGGGTCAGTATGACATCAAAGTCCGCAACGCATCCTCCGTGGACAGCAACAGCTATAGCAGCTTTAACCTGCTTACAGGAGATCAAGTCTCGGTTCGGTTCGTCATTAACAATGCCAACACCACGTTAGGTGAAAATGTCTATCTGACAGGCAACATCGCCGAGCTTGGCAACTGGGATCCGGACAAAGCGATTGGTCCGTTCTTTAACCAGATCATTCGAACTTATCCAACTTGGTACTTTGATGTCAGCGTGCCGGCGGGAACAACTCTGGAATTCAAGTTTATCAAAAAGAACGGGACATCCGTGACCTGGGAAGGCGGCTCCAATCACAGCTTTACAACGCCAACCAACGGTGTAGGCACGGTTGAGGTTGACTGGCAACCATAAGCAAGTTCATCTAACAACAAATGAGCAGCTATGGATCAATTCCGTAGCTGCTCGTTCCTTATCTTTACGTAAATGCGCCCAACACCCGTGCCAATTGCACGGGTCTTATTTTTTATTTCACATGCAGTAACTTCTCTTCCTTCCGCAGCACATGACTGACCCCCCAACTGTGCATCGCGTCCAGAAGCGGCTCCAAACTTCTTCCATACTCTGATATCGAATATTCTACACGAGGCGGAACCTCGGGATAGACGATCCGTTCGATAATCCCCTCTTCCTCTAATTCACGCAGGTTCTGGGTCAGCATTTTTTGGGAAATGTCCGGCAGCTTGCGCTTAAGGTCACTGAATCTTTTTGTGCCTTCTTGCAACAACACCAACAGAATCATCGGTTTCCACTTTCCTACAATAATCTCCAATGCGTCACCGACGTGACAAAGCTCAGGTATCTTCTCCATAGCACAACCTCCTAGTTTCTTATTAGTTTCTTATAAGTAACTATACCACTAAAAAGTGCGTACTTACTATATTTTCGTAAGCTGATTATAATAAGCGCATAAGCAACATCACATCACCAAAAAATAAACAAGGGGTGAATTTCTCATGAACCAATATCGTATTGATCCCAGCAAAGGACTGGAGTTTGGCATATATACTTTGGGCGATCATGTGCCTGATCCCAAAACGGGAAAAAGCACTTCCCCACAAGAACGAATTCAACAAATTATCGAGTACGCTAAGCTTGCTGAACAAGCAGGTTTGGACTTCTTCAGTGTCGGAGAAAGCCACCAAAATTATTTCGCGACCCAAGCACACACGGTGGTGCTTGCTGCTATAGCTCAAGCCACAAGCAAAATCAAGATCGGCAGTACCGCGACGATTATCAGTACTTCGGATCCTGTTCGCGTGTATGAGGATTTCTCCACAATTGACCTCATCTCGAACGGCCGGGCAGAGATCGTGGCGGGGCGCGCCTCCAGAGTTGGACTTTTTGACTTGTTAGGTTACAATGTTCACGATTACGAGGAATTATTCGAAGAGAAATTCGATCTTCTGCGGTTGATTAATGAACAAGAGGTTGTCAACTGGAGTGGAGAATTCCGGGCACCGTTGCGAAATGCCAAGGTCATCCCACGTCCGCTTAACGGCTCCTTGCCGATTTGGCGGGCGGTTGGAGGAAGTCCAGCCAGTGCGGTTAAAGCTGGTTTCGCCGGCGTTCCAATGGTAATGGCACATTTGGGCGGTCCCGCTTCCGTCTTCAAACGGACGGTTGACGTCTATCGGGAAGCCGCCAGAAAGGCTGGCCACAACCCGGACGAACTGCCTGTCGCCACTGCAGGCTTCTTCTACGCAGCCGAAACGTCACAACAGGCCCTGCAGGAGTTCTATCCTTACGTCAACGAAAGCATGATGAAATCGAATGGCCAAGGCTTCCATCGACAACTGTTCATGCAAGGCAGCGACCCGCATCACATCATTAATGCCGGCAGCCCTCAACAAATTATCGAGAAGATCCTCTATCAACATGAATTGTTTGGTCATCAGCGATATATCGCCCAAATCGATCTTGGCGGTATGCCGTTTGATCAGGTGAAACGGAATATCGAACTGATCGGCACAGAAATCTTGCCAGCCATCAAGAAATACACGAAAAAATCTGAAGGAGGTAAATAATGATGAAAGTCGTTGGATTGTCCGGCACCATCGTAGGTTCCAAAACCAAAACTGCCGTGGATTACACTCTAAAAACGATAGCGGAAAAGTACCCCGGCACGGAAACGAAGCTGATTGATCTGGCTGAATATCAAGTTCAATTTAGTGACGGTCGTAACTATTTGGATTATGAAGGCGATACGGGGATGATCACCCGAGCGATCATGGACGCCGACGTTCTGATTATCGGCACGCCAATCTTCCAGGCATCGATTCCGGGAACGCTCAAGAATATTTTCGATCTGCTTCCACAATATGCTCTTAAGGACAAGGTGGTTAGTATCGTGGCTACCGCAGGCTCATCCCGCCACTTCCTCGTACCTGAACAGCAATTGAAGCCGATCCTGACTTACTTGAAAGCACAATTAGTACAGAACTATGTGTTTATTGAGGAACAAGACTTCTACCGTAAAGAGATTGTGAACGATGATGTTAAATTCCGGATTGAGCGTTTAGCCGAGGATACCATGATGTTGGCTGAAACCTATGCCAATATCCGAGAGGCTGCCTATAACGAGTTATGATAGCAAACCAAAGACTGCGCATGAAAAAAGGCTGACGAGTCATCGCCAGCCTTTTGTTATTTAATCCAAGCTTGCCGTATTTGCGAGCGGAAGCGCCGCTTCCTTGCGTTTTTTGGCATATTCAGCCGTAGCCGTAAACAGCACGTCAGAGGAGGAATTCAGCGCCGTTTCGCACGAATCCTGCACGACCCCGATAATAAACCCTACCCCTACAACCTGCATCGCGATGTCGTTCGAAATCCCAAACAAGCTGCAAGCCAGAGGGATCAGCAACAGCGAACCGCCGGCCACACCGGAAGCTCCAGCAGCAGAGATTGCCGACAGAACGCTGAGAATTACCGCAGTACCGAAGTCCACCTCAATGCCTAACGTATGGACAGCTGCCAGCGTCAAGACCGAAATCGTAACCGCTGCGCCCGCCATATTGATCGTCGCTCCCAATGGAATGGATACCGAATACGTATCCTTATTCAGTCCCAATTTTTCACTGAGACGCATATTCACAGGAATATTCGCCGCAGAGCTGCGGGTGAAGAACGCCGTGATCCCACTCTCTTTCAAACAGGTGAATACGAGTGGATACGGGTTCCGACGTATGTTAATGTAAACGATCAGCGGGTTAACGATCAACGCGATGAACAGCATGCAGCCCACCAAAACCACCAACAGCTTCCCGTAATCCAGCAACGATTCCAATCCACTTACCGTAATGGATTCATACACAAGTCCCAAAATTCCAAACGGTGCGAATTGAATAACCCACTTAACGATTTGCGAAACAGCGTCGGAGGCGTGTGTAAGCAAGCTTTTGGTCTGATCGCCTGCGCCTTTCAGCGCTAGACCAAGCAGGATCGCCCAAGCCAAAATACCGATATAATTGGCATTCATCAAGGCATGGACCGGATTATCCACCACATTTAGCAGCAGACCTTTTAGAACCTCGACGATGCCTCCTGGCGGCGTTAAGCCTTCCGTAGCCCCTGCCAAGGACAGGCTGACCGGAAACAGGAAACTCGCAGCCACAGCGCTAGCCCCAGCCAAAAACGTACTGACTAAGTACAACACGAGAATCGACTTCATGTTGGTTTGCCGCCCTTTTTGATGGTTCGCGATCGCAGCCATAACCAATAGCAGCACCAGTACCGGCGCTACGGCCTTTAGAGCGGACACAAACAGCGTCCCTAGGAGCGCTATGCCGCTGGCTTGGGGCACGATCAACGCCAAGAGGATCCCCACCACCAAGCCAACAAGAATTCGCTTCACAAGACTGATTTCATTCCATTTCTGTAAGATTGCCTTCATGTTTCTCCCCCGTATGTTTATGATGTCGCATCAATGCATAGCGATAGTATACCACGTATTATGGACATCTGTCCTCCGAGTGGAAACATTTGTGCAATACTTTTCACAGATTGTCAGAAAATACAGGCGAAAGAGCCAGATGAAGACGATAATTCTCCAATTGGATCTCCGTCTCCCGCCCTAGCATGAGTTGGGCCAGCTGTGCGCCAATATACGGCCCCATCGTTAATCCTGAAGCTCCTAGGCCGTTGGCCGCATAGATCCCCTTCCATTCAGGTACCGTCCCGACGACCGGAAGAAATCCTGGTGTGAACGGACGAAACCCCACTCTCGCTTCCAAAAAACTGCCGTCCGCCAACCCCGGTGCCACCGACAGCGCCTTGTTGATCACTTCTTGCAAACCGCCCGCCGTCACACGGGTATCATAACCCTGCGGATCGTTTTCATGGGTTGCGCCAATCACAATCCGGCTGTCATCGAACGCCAGAATGTACTGATCTCCCGGCGGCATTACGACAGGCCAATGCTCGGTTGCAACGTCCGGCAGTGACAAATGAACAATTTGGGCTTTCTGGTAAGTGACCTGGAAGTCCAAACCTAGCGGAGTGAACAGTTGACGCGCCCATGCCCCGGCGCAAACGGCAACCGCATCAGCGTTGATCTCTTCCGTGCCGACGCGCACCCCGTTGACGGTGTTGCCGTCATGCAGAAGCGAAGCTTCGCCGCGGACGATCGTCGCCCCATGCCGTACCGCTGCCCTCAGAAGCGATTCGCGGAGCGCACGCCCATCAACGCGGGCGGCACCGCTCACATACAGGGCGTAGAACCCCTCATCCAACGGAGGAAACAACCGCTTTACTTCGTCCGGTTCAAGCAATCGAATCTCTCCCATCTCCGGGGCTTCTTGTCTACGGTCGACGGCCAGCTTCTCCAAGGCGACCAGCTTTTCGCGTTCCCGATGAAGACGCAGCGCCCCAACACGAGCATATCCTGTATCGTACGCTCCTTCCGCCTCAAGTTCATTGATGAAGGACTTGTAATAATGCGCGCCCGATTTGGCCAAGCTATACCAAGCTTTATTACGCCGTTGTGAGATCCAAGGGCATATTATCCCGGCGGCAGCGTCAGTGGCTTGTCCAGGCCCCCCACGGTCGACGACCGTAACCTCGGCTCCCAGCTTAGCCAACTGATATGCGGTTGAAGCCCCGAGAATCCCGGAGCCGATAACTATCATCTTTTTCACGTTAAAAGCCTCCCTTGCCTCCATTATAGTTTAAATTGAAACCATCACGGCATACCTTCGTAACAACCAATATGGCTCTAAAAAAAGGAGGACTCCCTATGATTATGACTACCACCCCAACCATTGAAGGATCTCCGGTCAAACGTTATCTTGGGATCGTGACCGGAGAAGTGATCATGGGCGCGAACGTGGTCCGCGATTTTCTAGCTTCGATCACCGATATCGTCGGCGGCCGTTCCGGTGCTTACGAGAACAAGCTTCAGGAAGCCCGAGACACCGCCTTCGCCGAAATGTCTGACCAAGCATCGCGCCTTGGCGCAAATGCGATTATCGGTGTCGATATCGATTACGAGGTCATTCGAGAAGGCATGCTGATGGTATCTGTCAGCGGAACCGCCGTCGTTGTATAGTCTCTGGAAAAAAATCAAAAACCCGCAAATTTGCGGGTTTTTGTGTGTTCCTGATTAGAATCGTTCATCTTTACTTGGTTATAATAACTTTGTCATAAATACGCTGTTCGGATCCTCGACATAATCTGCAAAGGGATCACAATACGTAAACCCAAAGCTCTCGTACAATTTACGGGCCGGAGCAAAAGCCTCCATCGAACCCGTCTCAAGGCTGATCAGCTGATAACCGCGTCGCACAGCCTCTTCAAGGATATGCGCCAGCATTTGCTTGGCAACGCCTTTCCCACGGTGCGGGATCGCAGTTCGCATCGATTTAACCTCACCGTGTTCGCGATTCAGCTCCTTAAGCGCACCGCATCCCGCGAGCTCGCCATCGATCCAGGCGCTCCAAAACGTGACATCCGGCTGCTTCAAGCCGTCTACATTTAACGCGTGGATGCTTTCAGGTGGAGAGGATTCCGCCATGTTCGCCAAGTGCTCGCCAATAAATGCTCTAATTTCAGGTCCGCTTAAATCATCCACTGTGATGGTGATCAACAGGCTCCCCCTCCCCCGGACAAACCTAGATTATTTCGCTTGAATATATCCTTCTGCTTTCAGCAACTCAGCAATCAATACCGCACCGCCTGCAGCTCCGCGCAGCGTATTGTGCGACAGGCCAACAAATTTATAATCGTACAACGAATCTTCGCGCAGACGGCCGACGGAAACGCCCATCCCTTGCTCAATATCGCGATCGAGCTTGGTTTGCGGACGATTTTCTTCTTCAAAATACGTGATAAATTGCTTCGGAGCGCTTGGCAATCCCAGCTCTTGCGGACGGCCTTTGAACTCAGCCCAGCGCTGCAGGATTTCTTCCTTGGACGGTTTCTTCTTAAATGACACGAATACGGTAGCCAAGTGACCGTCCGTCACCGGAACGCGAATGCACTGGGTGGTAATAATTGGAGAACTTGCTTTGACGATCTGTCCGCCTTCCACATGCCCCCAAATACGCAGCGGCTCCTGCTCGCTCTTCTCTTCTTCGCCGCCGATATACGGAATGACGTTATCCAGCATTTCCGGCCAATCGGTAAAGTTCTTGCCTGCTCCGGAAATCGCCTGATAGGTCGATGCCACAAC
The DNA here is from genome assembly GCF_032465655.1 of Paenibacillus sp. 3LSP. Taxonomy (NCBI): domain Bacteria; kingdom Bacillati; phylum Bacillota; class Bacilli; order Caryophanales; family Paenibacillaceae; genus Paenibacillus; species Paenibacillus sp. 3LSP. The sequence goes on from NZ_JAWDJI010000169.1 coordinate 11,537, forward strand.
CGTCGTTGGTTCAAAATCAAGCAAAGCGTTTAACGCCGGTACGTAGCTTTGAATCGAGCAGTTTGGTTTCACGGCAATAAACCCGGTGCTCGTACCAAGGCGCTTACGTTGGGCTTCAATCACTTCAATATGTTGCGGGTTTACTTCTGGAATCACCATCGGTACGTCCGGCGTCCAGCGGTGTGCTGAATTGTTGGAAATCACCGGAGTGCCGGTTTTCGCATAGGCTTCCTCCAACGCTTGGATTTCTGCCTTCTTCATATCTACGGCGCATAAGACGAAGTCCACGTCCGACGTCACGTCCTCAACCTTAGACGCATCCTGTACCACAATGGATTTCACGGCTTCAGGCATCGGCGTCGCCATTTTCCAACGTCCTTGGACGGACTCTTCATAGGTTTTACCTGCAGAATTGGCGCTGGCTGCAATCGCAGTCACCTCAAACCAAGGATGCTGATCCAGCAGCTGCACGAAACGTTGCCCTACCATTCCTGTTCCACCAACGATGCCTACTTTCAACTTTTGACCCATTTCTAACATCCAGTCCTTTCCTTGTGAGTATTGGAATTATGTCATAAAAAAATCCCGCCTCCAAGACGAGACTTTCGTCTTGGGGGCGAGATTGGTATGCTCGCGGTACCACCCCAGGTTCGCTAATATGTCGCCATATTAACCTCTTCAAGTACAGCCTGACGCTGCCAAGCGTATACTCTAGCTCTATAACAGGAGCTCCTGTCACACCATCCCGCCGATTTACACGTTCCGATGTGCTGCTCAGAGGCTTTCTTCAGTAAAGTCACGCTTTGCTCCTTCTCAGCGTACCGGAGCTCTCTGGAAAGGTTCGCTTTACTTACTCTTCTCGTCATCGCATTTACATTACATGTTGCGATAATATTACCAGATTCCTGGCGGAACGTAAACTGGTTTCAAGAAATTTTCAGCTTTACCTACTTGTCCTTTTCATCCATTTGAATGACGCGGAATCGGTTTCGGTAGGCTCCCGGGGTCAAGGACGTCTCTCGTTTGAACAATCGGGAGAAATAATTGGGGTCCGAGATCCCGCATTGCTCGCCAATCCGTTTGAGCGGCTCGTCCGTATGGGCAAGCAACCGCTTAGCCCGTTCAATCTGCTGATGATGACGGTATTGCAGCGGACTCATTCCCGTATGCTGCTTCAAACATCTTGCTAAATAATCAAAATGATAATGCAGGTCTCGCTCCAGTTCCTCTGCGTCAAACGGGAGGTGCAATCGTTCTTCCAAGTAAGCTGCCACCTGCTCGCTGAGATTTGCAGATCGGGATTGCGGACTGCCCTGCCGCATTCCCTGTTGTAACTGGAGGAGCAATTGTCCGAAGCGAAGCTGCAGCTCGAAGGAGCGATATGGCGTTAGCGTGCGATGCAGTGCAACCATTTCGTCCAGCATCGGGCGAATCGTTCGGAGATCAATGTCAGCGAACTTGGGAATGTCAATGATCGCCGGACGCGGTTCAGTGTCCTGATCCGTTCGGGCAAGGAGCGGTTGCTGCCAGCTCTGCTTGTCCACCAGCTTCGGCGGAAGATGCGGCGAGTGGCAAAAATGAATCCAATAGACCTCGGTTTCCTCCTCGGTTGGACGGGTTCCGCGGTGTCTTTTCCCCGCTTCCAGCACCAACATTTTGCCGGCATCCATCTCGTAGGAGCGCCCTTCCTCCTCCATATATAGAGCGCCTTGTGCGCAAACAATCAAGTCATACGCCTCAAAGACCCGTTCGGCATGGATCACCCCCGGCCGCCATACCGCACAGCCCACTGCGGCAATCAGCGGATACGGCGGTGCCGTGAACTCCAGCATAAGCAAATCCTCACCCCCTATGCGATGTAGAAATTGTACTACTTTTCGTCGTATTTATCAGCTGTAGCAAGCGGTGATTCTGCCTAGAATGGTAGGTAACGTACGATACTCATTTCTAGATCGGGAGGAACGTCCATGAGATTCCGTCAGGTTCATCTTGATTTCCATACCTCCGAAGCCATTGAAGGGATTGGCAGCCGCTTTTCCAAGCAGCAGTTCCAAGAAATGCTCCAGTTAGGCCATGTGGATTCGATTACCGTCTTCGCCAAATGCCATCACGGTTGGGCCTATCACCCTTCAACAGCCAACGAAATGCATCCGCATCTGTCCTTCGACTTACTGGGCGCCCAAATCGAAGCCGCCCACGAAATTAGCGTCAAAACACCGGTGTATCTCTCCGCCGGACTCGATGAGAAACTGGCGCGCCGCCATCCAGAATGGCTGATTCGCGATCCGCAGGAGAAGCTGAACTGGGCGCCCGATTTTATGACGCCGGGATACCATCAATTTTGCATGAACACCCCTTACTTGGACATACTGGCTAACCAAGTTCGTGAAGTCGTCTCCAATTATGACGTCGATGGAATCTTCCTTGATATCGTTGGGGTGCGCGAATGCTATTGCCAATCCTGCGTCGCAGAAATCCGCAGACGAGGCGAAGATCCCCGTAACCTGGATGCGATGAAACTCCTTTGGGAAGAAACGTTTCTTCGGTACGCCCAAACGATGGACGAAGCAGTACATCGCATCAAGCCTGGACTTCCAGTGTTTCACAACAGCGGTCATGTCAAGCGTGGCCGGCGGGATTTTGCGAAGCTGAACACCCATCTGGAGTTGGAATCGCTGCCGACGGGCGGCTGGGGCTATGACCATTTCCCGCTCTCAGCTCGCTATGCGCAAGGCTTGGGAATGGAGTTCCTGGGGATGACGGGAAAATTCCACACCTCATGGGGCGAATTTGGCGGCTATAAACATCCGAACGCGCTGAAATACGAGACAGCACTTAGCTTGGCAAATGGGGCCCGCATCTCGATTGGCGATCAGCTGCATCCGACCGGATGGATGGATCCGGCAACGTATGCGTTAATTGGGGAAGCATATCGGGAAGTGGAGGCTAAGGAGGAATGGTGCCGGGACGTGAACTCGGTCGCTGACGTGGCTTTGTTGTCCGCCGAGGCCGCAGGGGAGCCCGGAAACACAGCACAGCACGCCGATGCAGGAGCTGTCCGGATTTTGCTGGAGGGTCATTACCTGTTTGATGTCGTGGATACGGAAAATGATCTCAGCTCCTACTCCGTCGTCATCCTGCCCGACGTGATCACGGTCGACGAAGCGTTGAAGACGAAACTTACAGCTTTTATCGTAAATGGCGGCAAAATTTTGGCAACGGGACGCTCCGGTCTTTCGCCGGACGGTTCCCATTTCGAGTTGGATTTCGGCGCCAAACCTCTTGGGGATGCGGCGTTTAAGCCGTCCTACTTTCGCCCGGACTTCGAGCTGCCTTCATTACGTCATGCTTCCTTCGTGATGTATACCGACGGTCAGGATATTGAACTTGAACCTCATGGAACAAAGCTGGGCAGCCGGGAAAATTCCTATTTCAACCGTGACCTGTTCACCTTCTGCTCGCACCAGCATACGCCGTCTAACCTCCAGGACGCCGGTCCTGGTATGGTTGAAGGTCCCGCCGGCATCTATGCGGCTTGGAACCTGTTTGAGGACTACGCACTGAAAGGCAGCTTACCCGTCAAAGAGATACTGCATTATGCCCTTGACCGCTTACTGAAACGTAAAACAGTACAGACCAATCTTCCAGCACAAGGCGTGACGACATTGCAGGCTCAACCGTCCGAAAATCGCTGGGTGCACCACCTGCTTTATGCCTCGCCAGTGCGCCGAGGACTCAACGTCGAGGTCATCGAAGACCTGCCGGTTCTGAGCGACATCGAGGCCACGATCTCCGTGCCCGCACCAGTTCGGGAAGTGTATCTCGCACCGCAGGGTCTGAAACTCCCCTTCCGTCAGGCAAATGGCCGCGTCCATTACACCCTGCCGCCGTGGTCCTGCCACCAAATGGTTGTGCTGCAGTTTGAGCACGCAACCAACGCACAAAAGCCTTGAACCCCTTGGTTCAAGGCTTTCTTTATGATTCCGCAAGCTTACCGCAGTGCCTCCAATACCTCTGCCGTCGACCGAATCTTGCCGATGCGAGGGAAAATATAGCGGCAGACGTAGTCATGCTCCTCTTTTGTTGAAGCCGTCATCGCGTCTTCGACGAAGATTTGATGATACCCGTGCTGAAACGCTTCACGGGCGGTGGTGTCCACCCCGATCGAAGTGGAGATGCCGCAGAGCACGATCGTATCGATGCCCCTCCGCCGCAACTGCAGATCCAAATCTGTCCCGTGAAAAGCGCCCCATTGCCGTTTCGTCACGACATGGGCCCCTTGAATATTGGCTAGTTCGGGGACAAGTTCATCCCAACCGTCGGGGTAAGCGCCTGGACTGAAATGAGCGTCCGTATCCGGTTTGAGCATATCCTTGCCATCGAGCGTAGATACGCGGACAAGCACCACAAATCCGCCCTCTGCGGCAAACGCTTCAGCCAACCGGCTGGCGTTGCTCACGACTTCCGCACTGCTGTACGGCGCGCTTTCCCGAGAGGGATGGGCAATCCCTTGCTGTAAATCGATCAGCACAAGTGCGGTTTTTTCCGCAATGATCATCGTGCTCGCTTCAGGTTGGATGATTTCCATCATATCTGCTTAACTTCCCTTCTCTTGTGTACTTTACTGAACGGTCGAATGGCTGGGCTCCCGCAGTTTTTTATATACCTTTGCATATACCCAAGCCGCGTTAATCAGGAGCAGCAGGCTGGTCAGCAGGAAAACATACGGGATGCCAAACCAAGCCGCCACTTGCCCGCCCAGCACCGAACCGGAAAATACTCCCAAATAGCCAGCGGCCATACTAAATCCGAATACCCGGCCGGTTAGATGCTCTGGGGTGATTTTCTTAATCAAGGTATTCACGGAGGGATTAAGTCCCCCTGATGCCGCCCCCAGCAGGAACCGCAGCCCCATCAATTCCCAGGGATTGCGGGCGATCGCCTGCGGGATAAACAAGATCCCCGAGACCAATAGCGCCGCCAACATCACTTTATGGGCGCCAATCCGGTCGGACAGCTTGCCTAGCTTAGGTGCTGCCAAGATATTGGCCAACCCGGATGCCGAGAAGATGATACCTGCCAGCAACGCCACATGGCTGCTGTTACGGGAGATTTCATTCACATAAACGGTAAGGACCGGCTCCACCGAATACATTGCAACACTCAGCATAAAAAACGTAGCAAACAGCGTCACCGTCAAGCCTTTTTCCGGCAACGCACTCCATACTTCCTTCATGCCTGCCACCTTCACTTCCGACCGTACAAACGTCTCTTTAACGAACAATAACGTCGTTATGAAGGCGATTAACATCAGTCCGCCAGTTAAGAAAAAGGTCTCTTCAATCCCGGCATGTTCAGCGATAAAGCCGCCGATCGTTGGACCTAGCAGCGAGCCGGCGATGTTGGACGTAGACAAGAGTCCTAGTGCCCAACCGGCATGGGCCTTGTCCGTCTGAGTAGCAATCAATGTCGTACAAGCAGTGCTGTAGCCGGTGATGATGCCCTGCAGGAAACGAAGGAAGATCAGCATATGGACATTGGTGACAAACCCCATACATCCAATGACAATCGCCATCCCGAGGCTGGCCCGTAAGAGCATCGGTTTCCGGCCAAATTTATCCGCCGCAAGACCCCAAATCGGCGAGAAAATCGCCGAGACGATAAACGTGATGCCGAAGGCTAGTCCGGAATACCGGGACACCGCATCCGCCTGATCCACCCCCAGCTCTTTGATGTATAGCGGCAAGATCGGTGCAAGCTGGCTCATGCCTATGCCGGTCACAAACATGCCGAACCAGCATACGATCAAATTTCTTTTCCAAATCGGCATACCCTTTAAGCCTTCTTTCTGTAACCCCCTGTCCTCTGCGCGTGCAGATGAACGTTAAGATGAACATTCTTGCAGAACAATATTAGCGCGAAGACTAGCTATACTCCATGCATTATCTTAAACTCCATGGACGATTTTGCTATAAAATTCCGATGGGCTCATCCCTTCGGTCCGTTTAAAGATGCGGCTGAAATAGAATTCATCGGCGAAACCAAGCTCCAACGCAATATCTTTAATTTTTTTATCACTTTCAAGGATCAACTCTTTGGCTTTATCAATTTTTAGTTTATTAAAGTACTCAATGACGGTAAATCCGGTCGTCTGTTTAAAGGCTCGTGACAGGTAATACGTAGACAAATGCACCAGTTCCGACAGCTCTGCCAATGTAAGCCGCTCGCCCAGATGCTCACGCATGTACTGAATCACTTTCTCCACTTTGAGGGCAACCGCGTGGTTCTGATTTTGTCTTTGTGCATGGACCAAGATTTCATACAGCAGTTGCTCCAGTCCCGCTCTCGTCAGCAGCTCATACCCTGGCAATTTAGTGAACCAAGTAGCCGCCAAACGGCGAAAGGCATCCTCGACTAGATAACCGTTTTGCAGCACCTGCATGGACGGAAGCGGTAAACGCTCAGTTTCCTGCCCAATGGACCAGTTCCCGTCATCAAAGCGGATGCCCGCATAACTAAAATGGACGGAATAGAAACAGATCGGATCGGTTTCGTCCATCTGTATGTGATGAGGGAGACCCGCGTGGATGTAGAATAACATGCCTTCTTGAACGAGAAGTTTTTTGCGGTCCAACGTAATACTGCCCTTCCCCCCGGTGACGAGCAACAATTCGTGATGCGTAAGTGTTCTACGGATGCTGCTTCTTAGCTGTTTACCGTCATTCGGCTGTTTACTGTTGCAATAATGGATATGAAAATGCAGATGGTTCAGGTTCATCACCGCTCGCCTCCTCAATGAGACTTCCTGTGAAGTTTCTATGCAGTTAACAGCTACTGCGATTAGACCATACGTATGGGTAAACCGCAACCTCCCCCGTACGAAGACGTAGAAATAGTATCTGATTAGGGGAGGAAATCATGTGGGGTTATGGGTGCGTGAGGCGGAGCCAAGTGATTTCTATTATCTCTCGTGCAAAATCAGCGGTATCGCGATTATTGGTATAGGGATCTATGTGTTCGTCCAATCGTTCTTCATCTAAAAAAATAAGGCCAACCTCATGAGGTTGGCCTTTGGGTTTGCTGTTATTTCACTTCCGTTGCCCCTGTTACTTTACCGTCGATTTTCGCGCTGGCTTGCACGTCGGCATTGGCGAAGTAAAGGTTACCGTCGATCGTAGCGTTTTCGTACAGGTTGAAGCCGTTCGCTTCAACATAGACATCACCTTTTACGGTACCGCCTTGAATTCTCAGGTTTTCACTTTGAACCGTCAATTTCGGAACGGTTAAGGTGTAAGAAGCGGTCACGTTGTGGTCTTCATCTTGCGCATACAATGCGATCTTCCGGTAGATGTCTTTCGAAGCATCGTTTTTATCGTGGAATTCGCCAGCAACAACAACATCTTGATCCACCGTCAAGTCGTTGAGAATGGCGATGATCCAAGTCCCTTTCTCACTCACTGCATTCACGAATGCATCCGATTGATTGACGATTGAAGCCGATGTCGTAGCATCCGCTGGTTTATTGGCGTTAGCCGCCGAGTTCCCGTCATTTGAACCGCATCCTGCCAGCAGAGCCGCAGCAAGCCCGGCAACAACCAATCCTTTGACCATTTTCATATTGTTTCCCTCCTGTTTTTCTCTTCAGTTTGAATTATAAAAAAAAGTGGTTTTTGATAATGTGATTTTTTTCACTTATATGTGCGAAACTTCACATTGCTAGTCACAGCTTGTTCATCTTTGACATTCCCTCCTCTAAATTTTCGTAATGGAAGCCGACCAACTCCCTGGCCGGCTTGTATCTATATGAACTCCCTCACGGGAGATGTTTTTCATGCTTCGTTCAGTCGAGCTGATGTGCTGGCGTCCCCATTGGCGAAGAGCCTGCGCCCCCGTCCACGCTGAATTCTGCACCAGTGACGTAAGATGAATCATCCGAAGCTAGGAATAACACCGCATTCGCCAATTCTTCCGGTTTCCCCATCCGGTTGAGCGGGATGCTTTGCTTCAAATATTCTTCGAGCGGGCTAAATTCCGGAACCGATGTATCCCCCCAAATCGGTGTCTTCGTTGCGCCAGGAACAACGGTGTTCACGCGGATTCCCCGCGGCGCGAACTCTGCCACCAATACCCGTGCCATGCTGGTAACCGCTCCTTTACTTGCTGCATAAGCTGCATATCCTGGATGGCCTGCCTTTGCCAACACGGAGCCGTTTAAAATCACCGATCCGCCTTCTTTCAAATATGCAGAAGCTACTTGAACTGTAAAGAACACTCCGGCGATGTTCACATCAAGGATCTTCTTGAACAAGGATGGATCTGCACTGCCAAGCGGCGTGTTGCCGCTGATACCGGCGTTCGCGAACACGATGTCTAACCGGCCAAAGCCGTCAACCGCTGCCGCGACGGCTTTCTCAGCACCCTCTGGATCTGATGCGTCTGACACTATGCCAATCGTGTTGGCACTACCCAACGCTGCAACAGCTTTATTCAATTTCTCCTGATCCCGGCCTATGTTCATTGACGAAAGGCTGCAATTGGACGCTTCCACCTTTCATCCTGAGTTTATCATAATGAGAACGTTCGATAAATTATTATTTTAGATTTATCGTTCTCGAATTATAAACTCAAAAAAACAGCTCCCGGTAACGGAAGTATCCGTCCGGGAGCTGCGTCATTCTTACTTACTTCTATTCAACTTTTACCGATAGAGATTTAACTCGGCGATCGACCACCACCACGATGGCGTCGTGGAGGTTTGGATGATTTTCACATAACGCGCCGTTTGCCGAGGGAAGGTCGTTACGATCTGTTTGCTCGTTCCGACATCCTCAGCAACCAACGTCCAGTCCACCCCGTTCTCCGAGGCAAGGACTTGATAGCTGCGAGCATAGTCGTTGCCGCTCTCGCCCGAGTCCATGCTCAGCTTGCTGATCGTCCGCAGGCCGCCCAGATCAATCTGAATCCATTGGCCTGGTGTCTGCGCCTCACCGGACGTCCAGCGGCTGCGCAAATTGTCATCCAACATCTCCAAGATATCCGCAGCGGTAGAAGCGGTAACCGTCCACCCAGAACGGTCCAGCACATTAAGGAAATCGTCCTCTCCGGCTAACGGTTCTGCAATCCATGGCGTCGAATCAGCGGTAAATACCTTCACATCATGAATCGACCACCAGTGCGAATCGGTCCCCGTTTGTACGACTTTAAGGTAACGGGCCGTCTGCAGCGGGAAGGCTGCCGTTACGACGGGGCCATCTCCTTGCCCCGTAGCGACAGGTTCGCCCCAGGATTGACCGTCCAGCGAGACGTATACCTCATATCCGCGCGCATAATCCTCGTGGCTATGCGCACTGTCCATGACGATTTGGTCCACGGGCAGGGCCGTACCCAAATCCAGTTCGAACCATTCGCCGCCGCTTTGCTCACGGCCGCTCGTCCAGCGAGTTGCTTCGTTGCCGTCCAGCATCGCTTCTGCTTCTTCACCGGAAGAAGCTGTAACAGACCAACCGTCAGGAATCAGTTCCTGTTGCTTGCCGATACCGTAATCATAGACGTTAAGCTCGGCAATCGACCACCAACGGTTCGCTTCGCCGGTTTGAACCAGCTTGAGATAACGAGCCGTTTGTGTCGGGAATGTAATCGACATGCGGCCCGATTGCCCTTGACCGCCGATCACCGGCTTGCCCCAGTTCTCCCCGTCGTAGGAGACATAGAGAAGATAGGAACGCGGATAATCATCACTGGCATGACCAGGATCAAGCACGAGAGAATCAAATTGATACACTGCGCCTAAATCCACTTTCACCCATTGTCCCTTCGCCTGATCGTGTCCATTCGTCCAAAGTGTGTCGCGATTGCCATCCAGCATGTTAGCCGGTACATCCCGGCCTTGCGAGGAGGAGGCAGTCACAACCCATCCAGAATGGTCTGCTAGAGAACCGTCCGATGGCAATGGATGCTGCGGCTCCGGATCTGGCTGCGGTTCAGGTTCATCCGGTTGCGGTTCTGGCTGTGGTTCGGGCTCCGGTTGTGGTTCCGGATCTGGCTGCGGTTCTGTCACTGGCGGCGTTACAGGTTCCATATTGCTGAATTCAGCCAGCTTCAGCTCCGTAATCGACCACCAACTGTCAGCAGGCTCTGTCAGCACAATCTTGATATAACGAGCCAGTTGCTTATCGAAGGATACAACCAAGCTTGGCGATACCCCAGTACCTGTTGCTACCGGTTCATTCCAGTTCTCGCCATCCGCCGATACGTAAACTTCATAACCATGCGCATAGTCGCCCCAGTTGGTGCCGGAGTTCATAAACAACGTATCAAACGCTTGCTCCGTGCCCAGGTCGATTTGCAGCCAGTCGCCAGGAGCTTGCAGTTGTCCCGAAGACCAACGGGTAGACAAATCGCCGTCCACAAGGCGCCCAACATCCTCAGAGCTGGAAGAAGCCGTGATCGTCCATCCGTTTCGATCGACGTATTTTACGCCTTGCGACGGATCCGGGCCGTCCAGCACCGTCTCTACAAGCGGATTCACTTTCACTTGGGCTTTAGCATAAACCGTTGCCGATCCAAGCGGCCCATTGGCATTATAGAAATGCACCGTTTTGGCGCTGTCCGACGGGTTCCAGATTTGCGCCGTGTAGACACCATCTTTTTCATAGACGGTCACAGCTGGATCATCTGCCCAAATATCCATAGTTCGGGTACCTGTCGATACCATGCTATGAATAAACCAGTAGGCATTAAACACTTCGTTTTGCTGCATTTGGCTGGTATCCCATTTCGCCAGCGCCCCTTCCGGATCACCGATCGATTGGAACGGCCAAATAATGTGCTGCCAGGAACGTTCTTGCTGACCGCCGAGATCCTTAATCAAACCGGCGTACAGCTCGTTCGTTTTTTGCGGGTCCCGACCATAGTAAGTCATCCATTCTGCCGGTGGAAGCCAGTGAATGCCGTAAATCTGCTCCGGATCTCCGGAGAAATACGTACCAAACGAATAGGCGCTGCCGTAAACTTGGCCTACGGCTGCATGATTGAAGCCTTCCACCCAGTTGTCATGATCGTAGTTGAACCAATATTGTTCAGCAGCTTTTTCCTCAGTGGTGAAGCCCCAAATCCCGGTATCCCGGTATTCGTCATTGCCCGTCACAAGCCCCCACATATATTCGCCGACCCAGCTGAACAGAGCTTCGCCGGCCGCTTCCTGGTTATTGCCGCTGCGGTTGTCCGCATAGCCGCCTGCCCAGGAATGGCCTTCGTACGGGTCAAAGTTGCGGAGCCAGGGGAACTGGCTGTCTGTTCTTGACGGGTTCGCATAGTCACGAATCAGCAATTCGATCATATCGCGATAATCTTGAAGGAACTGCTGGTCATACGTCGCAAGAACTGCGGAAGCAAAGATGTAATAGCCGTACGTGAAATGATGATCCGTTAAGCCGGTATTCACGCCAAAGCCGCTGCCATACGGGAAGATCGCGCCCCACTCATCCGAGTAATGGAAATAGTAGGAGTGCAATCGTTCTTCCGGCGAATAGGTATACCAGTCTGTCAAAATTTCCTTCAGCTTCGAGAGATAGAAATCTCTCCGTTCCGTATCGCCAATTTGATCACTAATCAAGACACCTAGCGCCAAAGGATGAAGCTTCTTGCCTTGCCAATAAGGGTCATCGCTCATGATGTCCCCCGACACATCCGCATCTAATTGATCCAAGTATGCGATCAACTGTGCGCGGGAGTAAGTTGGATCGTTAGGTTCTACGAACTGAGGAATGATTCCATAGAAACGGTCTTGTGTCGTAAAAGAGTTCCCTTCCCGAATCTTCAACAAACCACGGATCGAAGGGTAGCTTAAATCCGTTAATGGTGTGCTCGAAATCTTCCATTGATGCGGAAGCAATGCCATGAGCGTCTCCGAAGAGAAGCCAGGCCGCTTCAGCTCTGTGATCGATTCAAAATCCGTTGTCACGAGCGAAGTCGCTTGATCGTAACGGTAGTCCACTCTCGTATCCGTGACGAAGGCATAAGCGTGCTGATAATATTTGCTAAGATCGCTTGCCGACGGCAGTGTAGCCACAGACAAGTAATTTCCGCCTTGGCCGAATTTGATCTTAATCGTATTCCCGAGCTTCATAAATACCGTGCCTTCTGGAGCAAACACCCCATAATGGCGAACGAACGTCTGCGGCTGCGGCGCTTTGTCCTGATTCGTCACTTCGATGCCGATGTGGTCCGTGGTCAGCGTGTCGCCGTCATTCAGCAGAATCGGCTGGTTGTTATCGTCATACAGCCGGGTAATGAACTGTGACTGGAGAATCGCCGCATCCGGGTTTTCAAATGTGTGATAAAGGAACGGCGAGCCTTTGACGAACGTCGTGCTCATTTTCGCTGTATCATCGTCGCTCATGACAACCGTGGCTGAATAATCGCCATAACCGGAAATCTTCGTGACAACGTTAGCAGGGTTGATCGTATTCGTCGACAGAATCAGATCCGATTCGCCGTCGGCATCAATCGAACCTCCGCCTCCCGACACATAACCGGCTCCCGGATTCAAAATGTTCAGCCCCTGCTTGGTATACCAATTTTTCAGGGGAAGTGTGATCAAGCTGTTCCCGTCGCCCAGATTGGAAATCAGGATGTTTTGCCACCAGTCATTGGACGGGATGGGGCTTTGAATATTGGATGTGCGATACTTCGGATTTTTAGGCTCCAGCATCGTTACATCGTTGATTTCATAACTGCCCGCACCAAGCTGAACGGCGGAAGTGGTTGGTACTTCCGGAATGTCATAAGTGGATTTCGGATTCCCTTCCCGGTAGGCATAAACGCCAAACTCGTACAGCGAATACCCGTTCGTTGTGCCGCGGCCTAGACCCGCCATTTTCACGTAACGTGCTTTCGCGTACACCGGAATGTTCTCCCGTCCTCCCGATCCGTTGAGTTCACGGTAAACGGTGGTCCAGTTCTGCGCATCATCGGACACTTGGATATCGTAGGCACGTCCGTAAGCCGCTTCCCAATTGAAGGATACGCTGCCGATTTCGCTGACTTCACCAAGGTCTACGTAAATCCATTCGTTATCCTGATAAATGGAAGACCAGCGAGTATCGTTGCTGCCGTCGGTGACGTTGCTCGCCAAATAGTTCTTCTCTTCCATTTTGGCTTTATCCTCAGCCGATTTGCTTGGCTCATTAATCTCCAGCGAAGACGCCGTTACCGACTTGCCCAGCGCCAGGTTGACGGCAGCTGGCTTCGGAGGAAGACTTACGCCGCCGGTGCCATAAACGTTAAATTCATAGATGGACACCCCGTAAGCTTCTTGAGCCCGTTTGGTGCTGTACACGCGGACATAGCGGCCTTGGGCAGCAACGTCCACCTCGGTCCATCCGCCTTTGCCTTCCGTAGTGGAATACACGGGCTCCCAATGAACTTCATCATCAGATACCTCAAACTGAAAAGCGCTGGCATAAGCGTTCTCCCATTTGACGGAAATTTTCGAAATGGTCGCACTGGCGCCCAAATCGACGTAGATCCATTGCGGATCCTTCTTCCACACACTTTCCCACCGGGTGTTCTCATTCCCGTCAACCGCCATGTCCGGCGTGTTACCGCCCAGCGAAGAGGAACTGTAGACCGGTCTATATAGTGATAATAAATAATCGCCCTCAGCGGCATGAGCTGCCGGTGCCGGCAAGACTTGCACACTGCTGATCAATAAAATGATCGCGGTCAATAAATTCGCCCAGACAGTCCGGGCATGGCGCTTGATCACGAACGCTCTTTTCATGATTTCTCTCCTTTGTTTTGATTAACTATAAAGCGCTCTACCACCGACTCCTACCCCATTTCTTCACGTTTACTACCTCACCATCGGCACGTCCCCTCACTCTGCAAAAATGTTCTCGGAAATGGTCCTATCGTGGAAAAAAGTTCCACTCCACATTGGATTATCGTCCGATGATTCACCAATTTGTAGAGCATACATCCTGAATTCTAAAAAACAGGAATATAGTACCAAATAAAATCGGGATCGTATTCCGTAAGTCTCAGAATCACATAACAATTGTCCTATTCACATTTGGATTGACTTAATTATTGTATACATCATATACTGTTTATATAATATACAATAATTAAGATAGGAAAGGAGCCAACTTGATGAATGCGATCGAAGTGGACCGTTTGTACAAAAGCTTTGGCAATCAGACGATACTCAATGGCGTAGATTTGGTTGTCCCTGCAGGCACGGTATTTGCGCTGCTTGGCCCCAATGGCGCAGGTAAAACAACGCTCATTAGCATCCTCTCCACACTGACTGCGCCGGATGCAGGAACCGTACGGGTCGCTGGATACGATGTGGTCGCCGAGAAAAACGAGGTCAAGCGCTCGATCAGTCTCACCGGACAATTCACTGCCGTCGATGAGGTGCTGAACGGAGAGGAAAATTTGGTGATGATGGGCCGTCTCTCCGGGCTTTCCGCGAGAGCAGCCCGTTTGCGGGCGATGGAGCTCTTGGAACAGTTCGACTTGACGGCTGCGGCCCGTAAACGGGTAAAAACCTACTCCGGCGGTATGCGTCGCCGCCTGGATCTGGCCATCAGCCTCATCGTAAGCCGCCCGGTCCTGTTCCTCGACGAACCTACGACAGGACTGGATACGCAAAGCCGCCGCGTGTTATGGGATGGTATCACGGAATTGGCCCAGCAAGGCCATACCATATTTTTGACAACGCAATATTTAGAAGAAGCCGATCAGTTAGCTGATACGGTGGCCGTTCTCAAGGACGGACACATTGTGGCGACCGGCACCGCGGAAGAGCTGAAGGGGCAAGTTCACAGTGATCGGGTTGAAATTAGAGATGCCGAAGACCAACTGGTCTCCCGGGTGCCGACCGATGGGACTGTTGAGGATCTGCTTAGAATATTAAGCACATTGCACGCACAGGTGCCGTCGAATGCGAGAGTTACGATTCAACGCCCAACGATGGATGATGTGTATATTGCCCTGACTTCCGGTGAGAAGGAGGTATCGGCATGATCAAAGCCCAACTTTCCGCACGACAGCCCTCGGTATGGACCACCAATGCGGTATTTGTCGGCCGCGGTATTCGCCACAGTCTAAGAGATGTGGACACCATGGTCATGGCGATCCTGCTGCCAGTAATGCTGATGCTGCTGTTCACCTATGTTTTTGGCGGGGCCCTGGACCCTACCGGCAATTATGTCGATTATGTGGTCCCCGGAATTATCCTCCTTTGCGCCGGGTTTGGTGCCTCAGGGACCGCAGTGAAAGTTGCAGAGGACGTTACCAACGGGGTGATCGAACGCTTCCGGACGATGCCGATTCAAAGCCTGGGCGTAATTACCGGCCATGTCGCCGCCAGCCTCATTCGGAACCTCGTCGCCACGGCAATCGTCATCGGTGTAGCTTTACTGGTCGGCTTCCGCCCATCTGCTAGCTTTGGGGCGTGGCTCGGAGCGGCCGGCGTGATTATTTTATTTATTCTGGCGATCACCTGGTTGTTTGCTGCGATTGGGCTGGTTGCCGGCAGCGCTTCTGCTGCCAGCGGGTATGGATTCATTTTGCTGTTCCTGCCTTACTTGTCCAGCGCCTTCGTCCCAACTCAATCCATGCCGAAGTGGCTTCAAGGCTTCGCAGCCCATCAACCCATCACGCCGGCCAACGAAACGATCCGCGCATTGCTGACCGGCGGGCCAATCGAAAACCATGCGCTGTGGGCAGTTACATGGTGCCTGATCCTCATCGCTGGTGCTTTCATCTGGTGCCGAGTCGTGTTTCATCGCCGATCAGGACAACGCTAACAACTAATTCATCAAAAAACAGGGAAATCGAATCGCTTCGATTTCCCTGTTTTTGCGTGTTACACCTTTCCCTTTGGAGCAAAGTTCAAATAATGCTCCACTCCATCTAGAATCCGTTCCAGCCCAAATTCGATGTCGTTGCCGATGTCGCTCTCGGCTTCATTTTCACTGGTGTATTCCCCCGATATCACAAGCGGATGCAGATATGGAAAACGCTCCGGGGTCACGAGTTCCTTCAATGCCGCACTGTAGCTGAACCCGCTGAACTCGTCCAGACTGGTGCCCGAACTTAAGGCACGGTCCATGTCCCGTTGCAGAATTCCGCATGCTCGCGCATAGCTGCTTAGCAGCAAGATGATCGACATTTTCGCGTAACCGCTGATCGGAAACTTCTGCATTCCTTGCAGAGCCCAATCCACAATCCGCAAGCTGTTAGGGGTAATTGGAGCACCGTAAATCGGAAGGTCGGCAAACCAAGGATGGTCCTTATAGACCTGTACCGTACTCCAAACGAAGGTACGCATCATCCCACGCCAGTCGTTCGGATCCGGAGACTCCGGAAGGGAAATGTCACAAACCGCCTCCTGCATCAATAGCAGCAAATCGTCTTTACTTGGGATATACCGATACAACGACATGGCTGTATATCCTAATGCCCCGGCAACCCGACTCATGGATACAGCAGCGAGTCCGTCTTTATCCGCAAGCGCCACCGCTGTATTAACAATCTCCGGAATGCTGAGCTCCCGTTTCGGCCCGCGTTTGGGTTCCGGAATTAATCCCCATGTTAAGGCTACCCCGTGTGGAAGACCTTTGGTATAGGTTCGCTCGTCCGCTTTATTTTCTTTTCTGTTCATGTCTAACGTCTCCTATATCTGCGAGAAGTTCATGGTTTAAACCGCTTATCCTATAAGCAATATACCATAAACTCCAGAGCATCAGCCATGAACACGTACGTTAAACCTCGGCTTCCATTCGTCCGGGCGCGGTTAACGAGAACTCATCCTGCGTTTGGAAACTTAATTGTCCGACGCCAGCCACAGTAAGTTCAACGGGGTAGAAACGTGCTGGGATACCATTGGAGAAAAACCACTCCCGCTGCTCCCTCACCACGATCATCAGCCCGTGTTCGTCGCCAATCGGAGTAAACGCGGGATCGGCCTCCTGAAAGTTCGTAAGCCCCGCCGCATTCAGCCGATGAACGAGCGGGAGGACCTCGGAGGTCACGATGCCGATTTCACTGACGCCCATAATATCTTCAATCGAGAAGTCATGGCTAAGCTCACTGGGCAAATTGTGCCGGGCAATTAATTCCAAGATATTGCCGGACGGATCTTTAAAGTACACCGCATGGGCATTCCAAGCAGTGAAAAACACCTCGTCCTTCCCCTGTTCTTCGATCAGCGGGACCCGCGCAGCCAACCACTGCTTCGCTTCCGCGAACTTATTTTCCGGTATATTCAGTGCAAAATGATAATATGGAGATTCATTCACCTCAGCGGAACGGAACGTAACCAGCGTCGCGCCCGCCTGAATCGTGAAATGCTCCAGACCATGCTCAATCAAGGCGAACCCCAGCGTTTCGGTATAGAAGACTTCCGTCTCCTGAAGCTGCCCAGACCATAACGTCATGTGCGTAAATTTCATGTCCCTCATCCCCTTTTTTCGGTTGGGCGATGAACATCGCTTCTGCCGCTTACCGCATTAAGCCAAGTTCTCCAGGTATTCGCGGACTTGTCCCGGCGTCTTGGCAAATTTGCTGTGCAGATGGGCGATCTTCTCCCCATTTTTATACACGAGCAAGCTTGGAATCCCCCGCACCTCGTTAGCCTCAGCCAGCGGCTGGAATTCTTCGGCATCCATCGCGTAGAACTCTTTGTCCGGATGCTCCTGAATGATATCCCCGATAAACCGATCAAGGTTCTTGCAATCCGGGCACCAGGTCGTATCAAATTTGATCACCGTATATTGGTCTCTTTGAATTAGTTGCTCGAATTGCGATTCCGATTGGACACGTTCCATCCGGATCCACTCCTTTAATTGTAGTTTTGATAGTTTAATTTTGAAGATTTGTTTACATTGATTATAGCGCATCCATATAAAGAAGCCAGTATCTTCATCAAGGTTTCATCTTCGCGGATTCATGGTACAATCTTTGGTAAAAATAACGCGAAAGGACTTAAGCTGCATCATGCTCCTCGCCATCCTCTTGTTCATTGTCGCCGGACTCGCTGAAATCGGCGGCGGTTATTTAGTTTGGCTGTGGTTGCGCGAATCCAAACCGCTAGGGTACGGAATCGTCGGCAGCCTAATTTTGATCGTATACGGCCTGATTCCGACACTGCAGAAATTTCCGAACTTTGGCCGTGTGTATGCAGCCTATGGCGGCGTATTTATTGCGCTCGCAGTGTTATGGGGCTGGTGGGTGGACAAGAAAACCCCCGACCTCTACGATTGGCTTGGCGCTGCAGTTTGCCTGATCGGCGTCTCCATTATCCTCTGGGCACCACGACATTAGAAAGGACATCGTTATGAACGTATCTTCCATTTCGGCAGCCATCGCGCCGCTTGATTTAAGAAGCTGCTTAATTCACACGCAAGGCCAGATGGTGCTTGAATATTATCGCAACGATCAAATTGCGGACGAGCTCGCCAAAATTAATTCTTGCACGAAAAGCTTTCTCTCCGCCCTGCTCTGCATTGCCTGGGATCAGGGTCTCCTGCCATCTCCCGACACACCGATTCTCCGCTTCTTTCCGCAGTTGGAGGAAGATCCGGATGAGCGAAAACGTGAGATTACATTGCGTCATCTGCTCACGATGACGGCTGGGTGGAATTGGACGGAGTTTGGCGGACATAACTCGTTCCCACGCATGACCCGGTCGCCCAATTGGGTTCAGTTTGCGCTGGAGCAGCCGATGGCGGACCGCCCCGGGGACCGGATGGAATACAACTCCGGAGCGTCTCAGCTGTTATCGGCGATCCTTGTCCAAGTCACCGGCATCCCGGTGGCGCAATTTGCCAAGGAGCATCTGTTTGGCCCGCTGGGCATTGAGACGTATCGTTGGCAGCAAGACCCGCAGGGCATTCATACCGGTGGATTTGGGATGTGGCTCCGTCCGACGGACATGTTGAAATTCGGTTTACTTTACTTGCAGGGCGGCAGATGGGAAGGCCGGCAGGTGATCCAGGCAGAACGAGTAGCGGAATCCGTAAAGCCTGCGATCGATGTCGAATCCCCTTGGCGCGGCTGTTATGCTTGGCATTGGTGGGTGGACGTTTATGGAGAGGACGGGCATCCGAAATTTGATTTTTTCTATGCTCGTGGATACGGTGGGCAGTTCATATATGTCATTCCCAGCTTGGAGACGGTGGTTGTGCTGACCCAAGATCAACGGAAGCAGAAACGGCCGCCAACAGAAATGTTCCGCTTATGTATTGCACCTTATTTAGTGTAAAAAAAGAACCGGTATTGCACGAAGACCATGGGCTTGGAACTCGATGGGCTTGCATGGATTCCGATTCAAGAAGAAGGCTGGCAATGGGAGCTCGGCCTGAAATGGCGAAAAGACCGTTACGTCTCACCGGCGGCTAGACGGTTTATCGAATACGTCAAAAGTCTGAGCGAGGAGAAGCAAAACTAGTGACATGAACAAGCCCATTCCACCATTGGAATGGGCTTGTTTTTCGATTAGACGCGGGTCAAGATGCCATCTGCACGCTAACTTATTATCCTTTCAACGATCCTGCCAATGCACCAGCAATAAAGTATCGCTGCAAGAACACAAAAATCACGATCATCGGAAGCGCCGCAACAACAACGCCAGTCATTAACAACGGATAATGGGTGACATACTCGCCTTTAAATTGAAGCAAAGCTAACGGCAAGGTCAGCTTATCTTTTTCTACAAGCAGCAGCATCGGGAATAACAGATCATTCCAAACGATCACAAATAAAAAGGCTGCAGTGGTTGCTAAGTAAGGAGCACATAACGGCACAACGATTTGCGTGAACAGCCTGAGTTCACTTGCACCGTCAATCTCCCCCGCTTCCATTAATTCTTTGGGCAATGTATTCACAAAACCCGACAGGATAAAGACGCTTAGCGGCAGCAAGATCGTCAAGCTGACCATAATCAGCCCGAAGTGGCTATTCGTCAGCGACCACTCCCGAAGCAACGCATAGATCGGGATCATATTCACCTGCGACGGAATCATCAAACCGATGGCGAACAGCGCAAATAATAGCTTCCCGACTTTGCTCTTTCCATACCTCATGATCGCATACGCCATACTGCTTGCCAGCAGCAATTCTGCCGCTACCGTAACGAAAGTAATCAACGTGCTATTCCAAAAATAACGCCACATCATTTGCTTGGCAAACAAGCTGCGCACATTATCCAAGGAGAATTGGTCCGGCCACGAAAGCGGGTTGGCATAAAACTCGGGATTCGTTTTTAAGGTCGTGATCACCACGATCAATAGAGGAGCCAGAATGACTCCAGCAAAACCAACAAGCATCACTTTTCCAACGATACGGAGCATTCTATCCCCCCTTAATAACTAACGCGATCTGTGCGCAGCAGCTTAAATTGGACAAAAGTAATCACTGCGATCAGGATCATAAAGTAGACCGAAGCCGTAGCCGCTTTACCAAACGTGTAGTTAAGAAAGGCAGAGCTATAAATATACGTAGATAAAATCTCCGTGGAGTAGTTAGGCCCTCCACCGGTCATCGTAAACACGAGATCAAACGCCTTAAAGGATTGGATTGTCGTATAGGACACCACCAAAGCTGCCGCCGGGGCAAGCAACGGCCAAATGATGCGAAAAAACAATCGAATCTGAGACGCTCCATCCAAAATGGCAGCTTCCTTCAATTCCTTAGGGATCGATAAAAGCCCGGCGATAAATAATACCGCCATCTGCCCAATATGAGCCCACGCTTGCACCGCAGCGATCGAAAAGATCGCGATCTTCGGATCGCCAAGCCAGTTTTGAGCCACGCCTCCTAACCCGATATTTTGTAACATTAAATTGACAGCACCCAAATTGGAATCATAAATAAATGTCCAAATAAACCCTACGGATACCGATGACAATATCGTCGGCAAGAAAAATAACGCGCGCAAGAAAACATTCCACTTAGTTGTTTTGTAAATCTGCAACGCTAAGAACAAGGAGACAACGGTTTGCACAAGAACCACGGTCAACATAAACTTCACATTATTGCCCATAGCTTTGCGAAAGATGATATCTTCACTGACCTTCTGGTAGTTTTGCAAGCCGACAAACTGATAGGACGGTGATAAGCCGTCCCAATTCGTTAAAGAATAGTAGAGTGCGGAGATCGTCGGGTATAAAAACAACACCGCATATAAAGACAACCCAGGTAAAACAAACGGAAGCAATCGCAGATGTTTTCTCATGCTACTCCCCGATCTGCTGTTCCACGATCGCTTGCGCATCCGCCGCGGCTTTTTCCGCTGATTCCCCGCTTAGTACCGCCTGGATGGAATTGGTAACTGCCTTTTGAACTTCGGCGTTGGAGATCGTAAACCGCGGCTGGAAGCGGGTCCGCTTCTTCGTCCATTCGCTCACGATTTGGAGTTCTTCCGAAGTGTATTCCACATCTTTGACGGTGACGTTCTGACCTGTACCATTCGCATATTCCCCGGCGATATCTGGACGACTCAAAAATTCAATAAACAGCTTCGCTTCTTCAGGGTGCTTCGATTTACTATTGACCGCCAGCATAAATGTGGTGGTATGAATCCCTTCATAAACCGCCTGATCCGCAGATACGGTAATCGGGGCTAACAGACCTTGCTTTAGATTAGGGTTGCTCGCTTTATTCGAGGCAAGATGGTAAGAGCCGGTTGCCAGAATCGCGGCCTGCTCCTGCACGAACAAAGCGATGGAAGAATCCTGTTTCGCGCCGACGGCGTCCTTCTGAAAATACCCTCGATCATTCAGCTCCTTAAATTGCGACAAAGTGGTCACCCACCATCCATCAGTGAGCTTCGCTTCCCCGGCCTCCAACTTCACAAAAATCTCCTCATCCGGCGCATTATTCATCACCATGGAGTTCATGAGTTGCCCAGGCCCAATGTCCGCTCCTGGAAAAGCAATCGGCGTTAGGCCAGCCTGCTTAAACACCTCCATAGCTTCCAAGAAGCTGTTCCAATCCCGGGGAATATCCACGTGATACTTCTCAAACAGCGAAATATTGTAAACCGGAATATTATAGACCAACTGATACGGTAACGCATATTGTTTCCCATCCAATTGTCCAGCAGCGATTAAGTTCGGCTCGAAATGGTCCAGCCAGCTTTCAGTAGACAGATCCGTAAAGAGCCCTGCCTTGGCGATCGCTTGAAACTGCGCTCCTGGAAATACGGTGAATACATCCCCGACGGAGCCGTCGGCGATTTTAGCTTGAGCGGTCGATTGATATTGATCCGACGGGAACACCTGAGTCTCAACCTGGATGTTCGGATTTTCTTGTTCAAACTTGTCTATGATGCGGTCCAGCACTTCCACATCTTCGCCGCGCCAATGAATAAAGCTCAGTTTCACCTTCTCTTGTTGATCTCCGCCGCTGTTGGCATGACTTGACTGAGTCGTGTTTTGACTGCTCTGGCTACTGTCGCTGCCGCATGCCGATACGAGCAGCACCAGCGTAAGAATGATGATGTATCCGCTCCATTTTCTCATATCCGATCCTCCTAATCCTGCTTAACCAAGCCGCGCTCAGCCATTTTTTGCTTTAATACCGGCATCAGTAAGCGCCCTGAAATCTCCGCTTCCTCCAAATGAGGATAACCGGACAAAATAAACGAAGTCACACCAAGATCCACGAACTCAAATATTCGGTCTGCAATCTGCTCCGCTGTACCAACAAAAGCGACGGCACCGCCTCCGCGGATCGCTGACAATCCCGCCCACATATTTGGCGCAATCACATAATCGTCCTGAATCGATTGATGATACAGATCCATTTGCCGGTTTTGACCTACGGCATCGGTTTTCGCATGCAGCTTTTCTCTGGACTGAATGAGCTCTGGATCGGCTTTGCTTAATAGCTTCCAGGCCGCAGCCCAGGCTTCTTCCTCTGTTTCTCGGACAACTATTTGAGCACGCATGCCATACCTTAATGTGCGTTTGATCCCCTGCTCTCTCTCAAGTTCTTGCAGATAGTCTTTCATTTCTTCGATTTGCGATCGAATCCATTGAAGGGGCTCAGCCCACATTAAATAGACATCCGCGGTCAAAGCTGCCGTCTTCTTGCCGGCAACCGAGCTTCCTCCAAAATAGATGGGAGGATGAGGCTGCTGCAAGACAAGGGGCTGACAGGAGCCGCCTTCAATAAGATAATGCTTGCCCTCAAAGTTAAACCCTCCATCCTTCGCATCCCCTGCTTCCCATACCCCCTTGACTACCTTCACAAATTCCAGTGTCCGTTCGTACCGTGCATCATGCTGGTCATACAACGGATCGCCGCAAGCCTTCAAGTCCTGTGGATAATGACCGGTCACAACGTTGAACATCGTTCTACCGCCGGTCATTTGGTCCAATGTGGCTGCATTGCGGGCTGCAAGAACGGGTGTGATTAGGCCTGGACGCAAGGCAACTAAACTCTTAAGCTTCGAAGTATGAGCAGCGATCCAGCTCCCAACGACAAAACCATCCCAGCAATCGCCCCCGGTTGGGATCAGGACAAACTCATAGCCCGCATGTTCCGCTGCCTTGGCAATCTCTGTCAGATACTCCGGAGAAGCCGGCCGTTGCGGAGGAATCCCTACATATTCGCCATCTCCGGTGGTAGGCAGGAACCATCCGAATTCCACATGCTGCTGTTCTGACATGACTTCGCCTCCATGTGAAAAATAAATAATTATTTTCCTATGTTTTTACTAGGTTTAATATGATATAAGTTAGAGTACACAAAGTTGTCACAAGTGTCTATGTCCTTTTGTTGCAGATTGATTTGTCTCTTTGTGGGGGAGTACCAGGCTTAAGGGGAGTGAGTGCAGTGGAATTGGTAAAGGGGATTCAACTTGAACATTGGAACGAACATGAGCATGAGTGGCTGGCGATTTATCCGCTTCAGCCGACCGATTTCGAGAAACAGCATGGAATTTGGCCGCTTCGCATCGGGGCGAACATTGCCAAGCCTCACTATCACATCGGACCACGTGTTACCCATAATTATTATTTGTTGTGCGTATTGGAAGGAACGGGCACTTTTATCCAACAGAAGAAGCAGTATCACCTTCAGCCTAATGATATCTTCTGCCTGTTTCCTCAAGTGATACATGAATATTATTGCGATCCTCAGCAACCCATCAAGAAGCTGATCTTGGCCTTTGACGGTAAACAAGCGCTGGCGACATTGGCGCGGCTAGGGCTGACACCGGAGCATCCGCATATGCCCAATCGCGTGGTGGATCGAACCATTTCGGCTTTTCTCAACTTAATTCATCAACACCAGCAGGCGCTCGCGCGCCTGCACGGGATGTATGCCATCTTTCAATCGTTGGAACTACCAACCCCGCTGGTTCTGCAGCAAGATCTAACTCTGGATTGGCTTGATAAAGGCAAGCAGCTCATCGAGCACCATTTTTCGGAACTAATTACCATTGAGGAGATCGCCACTTCGGTTGGCATCGAGCGAACGCATTTTTCCAAAATGTTTCGCAAAACCTATGGCACTTCTCCCGTTAATTACCTGCTCCAACTCAGAATGCAGGAGGCTCAGCTGCTCTTGCTTCATACCAATTACACTATTGCCGAAATCGCTAGAGCTGTAGGTTACCAAGACATTTCTTCCTTCTCAAAAGCGTTTAAGAAGCGATTAGGGATATCTCCAATCGAATATCGTACGAATGGGAAAAAGGAGCAAACGAGCTAATTCTCTTCCTTACGAATCAGTGTCGCGAACTTCCCCTTCACCTGTTCCGCCAACAGGTGAGGCGACAGCTCCATTTGCAGGCCGACTCGTCCTGCGGAGACAAGGAAGGTTTCCAGTTGTTCGGCCGTACGATCGATATAGGTCGGGAACAGCTTCTTCATACCAATCGGAGAGCAGCCGCCGCGGACATAGCCCGTGTATTGCTGCAAATCCTTAAGCGGCAGCATCTCGATCTTTTTGACCCCCGCAGCCTTAGCCGCCTTCTTCAGGTCCAGCTCCTCCGCAACCGGAATAATAAACACAAATAACGATGCGCCTTGATGAGCCACCAATGTTTTGTAAACTTGTTCGACGGGCTTGCCGATCTTCTCCGCCACCGCGGTTCCATGAATTTGTCCGTCCTCGGCATCGTATGCAAAGATGTGATAAGGTGTTTTCGATTTGTCCAGCATTCGCATGGCATTGGTTTTGACTTCGGCCATGGGTTCCACTCCTCTATACTTCCTGAGTTCTGTATTCAATATCGTAGCATTTTTGCAGGAAGCAGTACAGGCCGGGAACGGATGAAGTTGTTTTTTCCTATGCCGTTACGGGCGGCTTCGGTTCGGAAGAAAATGGATCGTTTACATCCCGCAAGGCATCCGCCTTTCCTCGGTTTAGGTTCAATGTCATCACGACAGCGATCCCTAAGCCAAAAAACAGCAGCAACGACAAGATCCCCATGCGCGAATTGCCAGTGATTTGTCCAATGAGCCCAAAAGCAAACGGCCCAAAGATCGAGGAAAACTTGCTCGTAATGTTAACGAAGCCAAAAAATTCGCCTGTCCGTTTCGGCGGCATCAGCTCGCTGAGAATCGTGCGGGAAATCGATTGGCTTCCCCCTTGCACAAGCCCCACCATAACAGCGAGTATGTAAAAATGCAGCGCGCTGCTCATGCCAAAGCCCAAGAGAACAATCACCACATAGGTCCACAGCGTGCCGATCAACACACGTTTGGAGCCGAGACGTGTTGCCGCTTTGCCGAGCAGGATCGTACTAGGGAATCCAACGAACTGCGTAATTAATAGAGCCAAAATCAAATCGCTGGTACCGATCCCCAAGGTCGTGCCGTAGATCGTGGCCATCAGGATGATTGTATTAATCCCATCATTGTAAAACCAGAAGGCCGCGATCATCCGAAACAGCTGCGGATAACGGCGAATATCCTTGAATGTACCGCGAAGCCGCTTGGAAGCAGCACGTACGTATCCTCCAGCCGTAAGACCGGTTGCTTGCTTTGGAAGGTTAGGGACATTCCGCATTAACGGCAGTGAGAAGACGAGCCACCAAAGCCCCACGGTCAAGAAAGAAAGCTGGGTGCCCGCAAGCTCATCCCTCATCCCAAACCAGTGCGACTGTTGGATCATCAGCAGGTTGACCGCCAGGAGGATCCCGCCGCCGATGTACCCGGCTGCATACCCTTTGGCTGAGACATCATCGCGTTTTGGCGAAGGTACCAAGTCCGGCAGTAACGCATCATAAAAGGTGAGGCTCCCCGAGAAGCCAACGGTCGTCACGACAAGCAAAGCCGAAGCGAGCAGCCAGTCCCCTGGGCCAACGAGCGCGAACCCCAACGTACCTACGATACCAAGCAGCGCAAACCAGGTCAGAAACGTTGTTTTGCGGCCGGATAAATCCGCAATAGATCCCAGCAATGGAGAGATCACCGCCACCATCGCCATGCCGATGGAATGCGTATAGGCCAAATAGGAAGCCGCAGTCGTTTCACTTAACCCTTGCGCAGCCACCCCGGCATAAAAGATGGGCAGCACGGCAGCCAACACCGTTGTCGAATACGCGGAATTGGCCCAATCATACAGGATCCAAGCACGGATTGCCGATTTTTTCATTTGGGGCTTCCCCTTTCACGAACAAATGGTTAGATTATAATCAAATAACGTTAACAGCGTGTATCGTAATGGTTAGCGCTCAATTAAATCGTTATCGTAAAATAGACCCCTGAAACTTTCAACCTCAGTTTAGATAGAACGGAGAATGGACATGGCGGATACACTAAAATCGATTTATAGTGAGGAATTTCTGCGGGATTTCGGCAGCAAAGTGAAGGAAGCTTATGCCCCCTTCGATACGGATCGATTCGTGACTGACGTGATGGACGAAACTTGGGACAAGTTGGAGCTCAAGGCGCGGATGCGGCAGATCTCGTTAAAGCTGGGCGCTTTGTTGCCTGCCAGCTTTGGAGAAGCGCTGGACATCTTATATGCCATTGATGATACCTGCACGGGGTTCCCCTACCTGTTCTTTCCCGATTTCGTTGAAGTGTTTGGTCAGGCCGAAGCGGACTGGGAGCAGGCGATGCAAGCGCTGGAGCGCTTCACGTCTAAATCGTCCGCGGAGTTTGCCGTCCGTTCATTTATTGAACGGGACCCCGAGCGGATGATGCGGCAAATGTTAGCCTGGGCGAAGCATGACAACGAACACGTACGCCGCTTGGCCAGTGAAGGCTGCAGGCCGCGCCTGCCGTGGGGACAAGCCCTGCCGATGTTCAAACGTGACCCTGCGCCAATTTTGCCGATCCTGGAGCAACTGAAGGTTGATCCGAGCTTGTATGTTCGCAAAAGTGTGGCCAACAACCTGAACGACATCGCTAAGGACCATCCAGACCTAGTGCTGGAGATCGCCCGGCGCTGGAAAGGCTCCCATCCGCATACCGATTGGATCATTCGTCACGGCTGCCGGACGCTGATCCGACGCGGCGGCCCTGAGGTACTGGAGCTGTTCGGCTACGCCGCCGGCGAGGACAGTGAGCCTCTGACAACGTCTGCCTCGCTCGTAATTGAACCAAACGTACTGCGGATCGGTGAGGCCAGCGAGCTCCGTTACGAGCTGAACATCCGCTCAGGCGACCCGGCCAAGGTGCGCATTGAATACGGCATCGATTTCGTCAAAACCGGAGGCCGCACGTCGCGGAAGCTCTTTTTGCTGTCGGACAAAACGGTACCCGGCGGTTCACGTCTCAGCGGCACCCGGCGGCATAGCTGGGCTGACTTGTCCACCCGCCGTCATTACCCTGGTGAGCACCGCATCGTACTGCTGGTCAACGGCGTCGAAACGGCGGCAACCCAACTCACGCTGCAAGCGGGCGAAGCATAAGAAGCTAGCAGACAACCGGGGCAGCATGTAATACTTATACGTCTTGAATGCTAAAGAAAGACCTGATCGTAAGGAGTCAGGTCTTTTCGATGTTCGTATCCATTCAGTTGATTTCCGAAGGACTCGGTTGATCCGAAGCTCCCATCAGCGCTTGTCCAACTTTGGTTAGATGGTTCCGCATCAGGTCTGCCGCTGCCTGCGGGTTCTGCTTGCGGATCGCCTCCAGCATTTGGCGGTGCTCCTGGAACAGACGGTGGGCTGATTCCTGCTCGCTGAACAGCCACAGACTCCGGCTGTCGCGAATCGTTCGCATCATCATGGTGGAGATGCTTTCCATCATTTGACGGAGCAACGGATTTTGCGTTGCCTTGGCGATGGCCAAGTGAAAATTGACGTCATGCACCTGGCTGATTTCCTCGTTCCCGATCGCTTCCTCCATTAGAGCAACGATCTCCGAAAGTTCAGCCACATCGGCTTCACTCCGGTGGAGGGCTGCCAGCTCAATGCTTCCAACTTCCAAAATGCTGCGCACCTCCAGCAGTTGCTGCAGGTCCTCGCGGTTCTTGATTTGCTGGGCTGCCATTGATTCTAGTGCCTGCGCCCGGACGTAGGTTCCGCCTCCCTGCCGCGTCTCCAGCAGGCCCCGGGCTTTCAAATGGCTGATCGCTTCGCGGACGGTGGAACGGCCAACGCGATAGCGTTTGGCCATATTTTCGATTGTCTCCAGCTTCTCTCCTGGCTTCACCTTCCCGGTTGCAATGATCCGCTCCAGTTCCTCGGTGATGATTTCGTAATTTTTTTTGCCTAAATCCATGACTTCTCCCTCTTCCGGCCGCGGCCTTCCTAAAAACAATCATCATTCTTAAATTACAGTCTATACAATTTACCAGCGATATGGTAGATTTATTTCAAATTTAAAATTCATCTGATGACCTGATTAATCTAATAATTCGTTTATACCAGAAAACGGGAGGAATGTGAATTGATCAGTCCCGAATTGAAAGCGCAGCTTCAAGCCCTCGTCGGGGACAAATGGGTGTTGGACCGCCCGGCCGATCTATACGCCTATTCCTATGACGCTACGCCGATGTACCAAGCTATGCCTGACGCGGTCGTATTCCCTGCCTCGGCTCAAGAGGTTTCCGGCATTTTGCAGCTAGCGAATACCCACCAGATTCCGATTATCACTCGGGGGTCCGGTACCAACCTCGCTGGCAGCACCATTCCGATTCAGAGCGGGATCGTCCTTAACATGAACCGAATGAATCAAATCCACGAAATCGATACGGCAAATCTGACAGCGACCGTTGGTCCTGGAGTTGTCACCGCCAACTTGCATCATGCCGTCGAAGCGTTAGGCCTGTTCTATCCGCCAGACCCAGGGAGTATGCGGATTTCCACGATTGGCGGAAATATCGCCCAAGGGGCCGGCGGGATGCGCGGACTCAAGTACGGCGTAACGAAGGATTACGTGATGGGCCTAGAATACGTGCTGCCGTCGGGCGAGATTCTGCGCTGCGGCGGGAAGAACGTCAAGGACGTCGCCGGATATGATATGACGCGGCTGCTCGTTGGTTCCGAAGGAACGCTTGCCGTCATCACGGAAGTTACGCTCAAGCTGCTCCCATTGCCGGAAACGAAGCGAACCCTGGTCGCTTATTACCGGAATTTGGTGGATGCCGCTAAAACGGTCGAAGCCATCATCGCCTCGAAAATCATCCCGGCCACCGTAGAGTTCATGGATCAAGGAACGATGAAGGTCGTGGACGACTTCGCGAAGCTCGGTCTCCCTTTGGAAATGAAGTCGATGCTCCTGATTGAACAAGACGGGCCGGCCGAAGTCGTTAACCGCGATATCGAGCAGATCGCGACCATCGCCCAAGAACACGGCGCTGCCGGAGTTGAGGTGGCCAGCACACCCGAGGAAGGCGCGAAGCTGCTGGCGGCGCGGCGTGCGGCGTTATCGGCCCTCTCCCGACTGAAGCCGACCACGATTTTGGAGGACGCTACCGTACCACGGTCCCGTCTGGCGGAAATGGTCGAAGAAGTGGAACGGGTTGCCGAGAAATATGGGGTACAGATCTGTACGTTTGGTCATGCCGGTGACGGCAACCTTCATCCGACCTGTATGACTGATGAGCGGAACCGGGAGGAAATCGAACGCGTGGAAAAAGCGTTTGAGGAGATTTTTCACGCGGCGATTCGATTAGGAGGCACGATTACCGGGGAACACGGGGTTGGCTTGGCCAAGAAGGACTTCCTGCACCTGAAAACGGGTGAAGCCGGCCTGGAACTGATGCAGCGCCTCAAAGCTGCTTTTGATCCAAACGGTATTCTCAATCCCGGCAAAATCGTTAACTTTACAAATCGGCGGAGATTGGTGGTGCAACGATGAGCGGAGAAAAACATTCATTATCTAAGAATTTCTCCTCCCCTGCTTGCGGCGGAACAACGGTCCTCCCGATGACCCATACAGACAGCAACCGCCTGCAACCCTTTGATCTGGATGAAATCATGAACTGTATGCACTGCGGGTTTTGTCTGCCTACCTGCCCAACTTATCAGCAAACCGGGCTGGAAACGTACAGTCCCCGCGGACGGATTGCTTTAATGAAGGGCGTGGCCACCGGGCAGCTCCCGGTAAATGAGGAATTCGAGCAGCATATGAACGCTTGCCTGGGTTGTCGGGCTTGTGAAACGGCTTGTCCTGCGGGTGTGCCTTACGGGAGCTTGCTGGAAACCGCACGTCATGTTGTGCAGGAAACGAAACAAGAGACGGCGAAGCCCTCGGTACTGCGCAACTTGATTTTCGAACGGGTTTTCCCGTATCCGAAACGTGTTCGTCGTCTGGGCCATGTCCTATGGGGAGCTCAAGCGCTGGGTCTGCAATCCTTCGCCAATCGAACCGGTCTGATCCGGGTGTTGCCGAAGTCAATGCGCGAAATGCAGAAGGCGGTCGAAACAGTTGCTTCCCCGCGCGAACGCCGCAAGCGGGAGCAACACATGAAAGCCGAAGGCGAAACCAAACTCACGGTCGGCTTGTTCACCGGATGCGTCATGGATGTGATGTTCTTCGAGACGAATCAAGCGACGGCGCGGCTGTTAACCAAAGCCGGCTGCGACGTCGTGTTTGTCGAAGCACAGAACTGCTGCGGAGCGATGCACGCCCATTCCGGCGAGATGGCTGGCGCCAAAGAGCTAGCCAAGCGGAATATCGAAGCGTTTGAACAAGCCGGCGTTGACTTCATCGTGAACAATGCCGGAGGCTGCGGGGCGGCGTTAAAGGAATACGGGCACTGGTTCAAAGGCGATCCGGTGTGGGAGGAACGGGCCAAGCGGTTTGCTGCCCGCAACCGCGACGCGAATGAGCTGCTGGCCGAGCTCCCCCCTCTCCAATTCAGCAAGCCGCTGAATTACAAAGTCACGTATCAAGATTCCTGCCATCTGGCCCACGGTCAAGGTGTGCGTAACCAACCCCGTGAGCTGCTGCGCCGCATCCCGGGATTGGAGCTTGTGGAAATGCGTCATCCCGACAGCTGCTGCGGCTCAGCCGGGACGTACAACCTGACCCAATTTGAGATGTCGATGCAAATTTTGGACGACAAAATGGAAGAGGTCCGGGAGACGAAAGCTCACCTCATCGTCACCTCGAACCCGGGCTGTCTGCTGCAGATGAAACAAGGCATCTTGCGAGCTGGCTTGGATAAGCAAATGGAAGCCGTGCATATTATGGATCTGTTAGACCGGGCTCTGTAAGCTCTGCTTGGCTGATCAGAGCACAAGAAAAGGCGTTTCCCTTCATGGATGCAACCTGAAGGGAAACGCCTTTTGTGCACCGGGCGGCTTAGCCCCGCCCGGGCGTCAGCGCGCGCAGCGCCAGCATGACCGCGCCATAGGCCGCGTCATGCTTGGGCAGCGTGCAGGTGAGCCTCGGGAAGCGCTCGCTGAGCGCTTCCCTGACGCCCGCCTGCACGTGCGCGCTGCGGAGCAGCACGCTCCCGGCCAGCGCCAGCTCGCCCTCCTCCAGGGCGAGCCGGCTGGCCACGGGAGCGGCCAGCTCCGCCAGAGCGATCGCGCTGCGCCGCGCGATCGCCAGCGCCGTGCTGTCGCCAAGCTCGCAGGCTTGCGACAGCAGCGGGGCCAGTGCGGCAATGTCCTTCTTGTTCGTGTCCTTGCTGTACACGAACCCGATCAGCTGCCGCACCGAATCGATCTCCAGCTGCGCATAGACCAGCTCCGTGATCGCAGTGGGACCGCTCCGTCCGTCCGCCGCCCGGACGACCGCGCTCAGCAGCTCGCGGCCAATGAAATAGCCGCTGCCTTCATCATCGATCAGGTGACCGAAGCCCCCTGTTCGATGGGTTTCCCCGCGCGCGTTCCGCCCGAAGCAGATGGACCCGGTGCCGGCGATCAGGATCATGCCGATCGAGCGATCTAACGCCCCGCACAACGCGGTTTCGTGATCGCCTACCAAGTCGAGCCCGCCGCGGTAACCGCCGGAGCGGATCAGCGTTGTCAGCCGCTCCGCAACAGCCGGGTTGCTAATCCCCGCTGCGCCGAGACACATCTGCACACAATGATCAAGCCCGCCGCACACCTCGGTTGTAATCTGCAGCAGATGACCTAGCGTTTGTTCCACTGGTCCGGCATCCTGACCGTTGAGATTCAGCGGACCGACGGCGAAGGAGCGAACGATGTTCCCTGTCTCATCGGCAACCGTTGCTTTCGTTTTCGTACCGCCGCCGTCGATGCCAACGACATATCTCATTTGAATCCAGCCTCCCCTCAGGCATAGAGGTGATATTGCTGCTTCATCGCAGCGAACGCCCGGCTCTCTTCCCGGAACTGTTCCAATAGCTCCGGAAGCGGCAAAGTCCCTTCGCGAAGCAGCTTGTAGCCGCTCAGCATATCGATGAAGGACAAGCGGTTCTCCTGCATCGGCGGCAGGAAAGCAAATTCCTCGTAGTTTCGACGAATGGTATCCAGCAGGATATATCCGGTCTCCACCGCATGCAGCGCCCGAGGATCGGTCACATACAACTGGACGCCGCCGCAGAGCTCCCTCTCGTGTTTGGAGGTCGTCGGCTTAAAATACACCGGCCGGAACAGCACGCCCGGCAATCGCTTCGCATTCATTTCCGCGGCCAGCTGCTCCGGCTGAATATAAGGCGCACCGATCATTTCAAACGGGAACGTCGTGCCGCGCCCCTCGGATAGATTTGTCCCTTCAAACAAGCAGGTGCCCCCATACAGCAAGGCGGTCTCAAACCTAGGCATATTGAGCGACGGATGTACCCAGATCCGCCCGGTTTCCGGATAGAGCATGCTCCGGTCCCAGCCTCGGCACGGGATCACATGCAATTCGGCATTCCAGCCCATTTGCTCGTTGACCATGCGGGCCACTTCCCCGGCAGTTAAACCGTACCGTACACAAAGTGGATAGTTGCCGACAAACGACTCAAACCCCGGCTTAAGCACATTGCCTTCCACCGTAACACCATCCAGCGGATTCACTCGATCCAGCACGACAAAAGGCTTGCCCGCTGCCGCACAATCCTCCAGCGCGTAAAGCATGGTATAGATGTAAGTATAGTATCGAATACCTACATCCTGAATATCATAGACGACGGCATCAACCTCATCGAGCATCTCCGGTGTCAGCCGCTTGGAATCTTGTCGGTAAAGGCTATGTACCGGCACCCCCGTGATCGGATCGATGTAGCTGTCGACCAGCGCACCAGCGGCCTGATCTCCGCGAACCCCGTGCTCGGGCGAGAATAAGGCCGTCAGATGAAACTGGTCATGCAGCACCTGAATTGTAGACCTAAAATCCGAGGTAAGGCCGGTCGGCGCTGTAATTAACCCCAGCCGATGGCCTTGCAGCAGATTGGCATATTCCGAAAGCCGATCAATCCCGTTTTCCACCATCCTATTAACATCCCCTCTCTACAATTGCACGTTGACCGACCGTCGAATTACCGCTTGGGAACTGAATAGCTGATCTTCCCCATCACCACGGGATGAGCGGCGCCGGTGACCCGCGGGAGATTGTTCGGCACCCCATCCAGCGTGCAGCCCGCTAATAACGCAAACGCTACCGCCTCTTTGGCGTCGCTGTGAAAGCCCAGCTCTTCCTGCGTCATCACAGCAACCCCCATCGCGTTCATCTCGTCCGCCAGCATGCTCATCAGCACTGGGTTATAGCTCCCGCCTCCCCCAACAATCAACACATCGGCTGCATGCTGGGCCCGAACAAACCGGCGATATCCTTCACCAATCGTCCAGGCCGTAAGCCGGGTGACCGTAGCCACCAGATCCTCTGCTGAATGACCATACCGTGCCTGGTACTCTAACAGACGGTCAATGTAGGCCGCATTAAACAGCTCTCGTCCGGTTGACTTCGGAATCGGCTGCTCGTAGTAAGGCTCCTGCATTAATTCTTCAAGCAGCCTGGCATGCACTTGGCCGCGCCGGGCCAGACTTCCGCCAACATCCATCGTGGCTGCGCCTCGAGTCAGACGCGTCACCACACCATCGATCAATACGTTCCCGGGCCCCGTATCAAATGCATACACCTCATCTGATCGACAGTTCTGGGGAAGAACGGTCATATTTCCGATCCCTCCGATATTTTGCAACAGCAGCGTCCGCTTCTCCTCACGATACAGCAAATATTCCGTATATGGTACCAGCGGAGCTCCTTGGCCTCCCACGGCCATATCTGCGACGCGAAAATCAGAGACGCAAGGGATTCCTGTCCAGGCTGCAATCACCGCCCCTTCCCCGATTTGAACGGTATACCGTAAATCGAGGCCCTCCACGAGGCTCGCGTTCGGCGCATGATAAATGGTTTGGCCATGGGAGCCAATCCAGGCGATTTCACCGGGAGTTAACCCGGCTTTCCGAATCACCGCCAGCGCCGCTTGGGCGAACAACTCACCCAGCCACACGTTCAGACGACCTACCCGGTCGATCGTCGCTTGCCGGGGATCAAACATGGCAAAGATCTCTGCCCGAACCTGATCTGAATATGGCGTGTTTTCGTACGCTACCAATCGGACTTCCGGTTTTTCACTTCCATCTAGGTCACCGCGAATGGCGATCACAGCAGCATCGATGCCATCGACCGAGGTTCCTGACATCAAACCTACCGCATAGCGGTAAGCCGCAGAAGTTCCGCGAGGACGTCCCATCCCCTCACCTCCAGGTTCATCCCTTCACCGCGCCAACCGTGACGCCTTCCAGGAAATATTTTTGCAAGCTGAAGAACAAGATGAACATCGGCAAGGCCGAGATCGTCGCCCCCGCCATCATCGGAGCGAAATACGTGGTGTTCGCGAAACGGAAGTTTTTGAGCCCTACCTGAATCGTTTGCATGTCCATCGTGTTCGTAACCAGAAACGGCCAGAAGAACGTGTTCCAGCTATCCATAAAGGTGAGAATGGCCATGACCGCCATCACGGTTTTGGAGAGAGGGAGAACGATCTTCGTGAACATCTGAAGCTGGTTGCAGCCTTCCACCTTCGCGCATTCTAAAATTTCGGACGGAATGGAAGTCATGAACTGCTTGGCAAGAAAGATGTTAAATACGGTGACAAGACCAGGCATAATCAACGCACCGTACGTATTTTCAATCTGAAATACGTTCACGATCAAAATGTAAAGCGGCACCTGAGTCACTTGATACGGAATCATCATCGCACAGAGCATGATCGAAAAC
Organism: Paenibacillus sp. 3LSP; assembly: GCF_032465655.1. Taxonomy (NCBI): domain Bacteria; kingdom Bacillati; phylum Bacillota; class Bacilli; order Caryophanales; family Paenibacillaceae; genus Paenibacillus; species Paenibacillus sp. 3LSP. Next base: position 47,143 of record NZ_JAWDJI010000169.1, read on the forward strand.
AACAGCGATCTGCCGCGAAAACGGATTTTGGAGAAGGCGTAACCCGCCAAGGTCGCAAAGAGGACATTCGACACCATCACGCTGGTCGCCACAATTAGCGAATTCAACAACCAGCGATAGGAATACTCGCTATAGTCGAAGAAAAACTTGTAGGAATCCAGCGATATTTTGCCCGGCCACAACGAATAGCTTAAGGCCCCCGCTTCCACAGGATCACCGAAGGAGGAAATGATCATGAAGTAGATCGGAAACAGCGTCGCCAGCGCAAAAAGCAGAAGAACGATCATGAGCCCTGCGTTGCGGATTCGCCTCACGTATGGATGGCCGGTATGATTACTGTATAGTGCCATGGGTTCATCCTCCCTCCCACGCTAATATTCGATGTCGTTGCCCATAAATTTGAACTGGAGCAGGGAAATGCTTGCAATAATCACCGTTAGAATCAAGGATTGTGCCGCCGCCTCTCCGAATTCAAAATACTTGAAGGCATTGTTAAAAATCAGCAACCCCACCATCGTGGTCGCGTTATCCGGACCGCCTCCAGTCATCAGATAAGCGTTCTGGAACACCTGGAAAGAACCGATTACGCCGGTCACCAGCAGGAACAACGTTGTTGGCTTAAGGCAGGGAATTACAATGTACCAGATCTTCTGGAGGAACGATGCCCCATCCAGCTCCGCCGCTTCATAGTAACTATGATCAATGCCAAGCAGCGCCGCCAAATAGATGATAATGCTCGTGCCGTGACTGGACAGCCAGGCCATCAACACCAGCGAGAACATCGCCGTTGAGCTGGAGCCCAGCCAGTTCTGGTTCGTGATGCCAAACAAGCCCAGCAGCTGGTTTAAGATCCCGCTCGTCATTGGATCAAAGATCCAGAGCCAGACAACCGACAGGGCTACACCGGATGCCACCGCCGGCAAATAATAGATCGCTTTAAAGGTCGTTTGCATTCCTTTACGCAGCGGATGGATCATGATGGCGATCACAAAAGACAGGAACAAAGAGACCGGAACAGTTAAAACAGTATAAACAATCGTGTTCTTGATCGATTTCCAAAATAAGCTGTCAGTGAAGGTATTTGCATAATTCTCCCATCCGACAAACTGGGAACCCAGCGGTTTGTATTCCTGAAAACTGATAATCAAAGCGCTGACAACAGGATAGGCGGTAAATACGGCGTAGACGACCAGCGCCACGGCGATAAAAGCGTATGCCCAGCTCGTGTCACCTTTGATCCGCAGCATTTTCTTCTTGGTTGGGCCTGTCGTCCGCATTTTTGCCAACTGGGCCATCGTGTCCAAACTCCTTTTCGCTAGTGTAAAAAAACGGTTCGGATAGCCGCAGACCTTCCCCACGGCTATCCGATCCTCCATTGGTTAGTCGATCACTACGCCGTCTTCCCCAAACATCTTGATCGCTTCTTTTTTGACGGCTTCGTACATTTCCTCCGGCGTAATCTCATCAGCCAACAAGGCTTGCAGCTTCGGAATGATCACTTCATCCTCCAGCTTGATCGCCTGGGCGCCAAGCTCCACCGGGATATCCGGACGTGCCGGATTGGCGTGGGATAACAAAGTTTCGACTGCGGCAACGTTATCCGGATTCCGGTTCACCGTCAGGTCCTTCGCCGCTTCTCTGCCGCTCTTGGTAATGTGCGCCGCAAACAGGTCATTGTTCGTCAATGCCGCTACTTTGCCGCTGGCCAGATAGTAGGCCGCCTTCACGACGTTAGCTTTATGCTCGGCGCTGGGTTCCTTCTTGCCGCGGAAGGTGACATAACCGTCCACGACTGTGCTGGAGACCGGCTCTTGGCCCAGGAACGTGGGGACAGGAAGGACAATGTACTCAACCGGAATGCTGCCAGCGACCGCACTGCCGTCATTGGCCTTCAGCTTCTCATTGTTTTGATTTGCCGAGTTCTCGAAGGTGGCCAGCCCTTTCCCGGTAATCATCGTTTGACCGGTCAGGAACATGTTCCAGCGTTTGCCGGCATCGACGGAACTCAGCTCCTTCGGCATCGAGCCGTCATCGATCATTTGCCGTACCGCCTTCAGCACTTCCAAGTAATTTTTGCTGGTGTAAGCAAATTTCAAGTCTTTGGTGAACGCGGCAGGCATCCCGGCATTTTTAATGAGGATGTTCAGATAATCCTTAGCCGTCACCCCGGCGGTTGCGAACACGAAGCCATACCGTTTGATCGTATCGCCTTCCTTCACAACGCCTTTTTTGATCGCTTCACGGAACTCTTCGTATGTCCAACCGTTTTGCTGTACGCTTTTCCAATCAATCCCTGCTTCTTCAAGGAACTGTTTGTTACCGCCAAGGGCGTGAACCTCCATATAGGCCGGGAACCCGTACAGTCCATCTGCTTTCTTCATATACTCGAGCGGCGTTGGATCAAAGTCCGCGACCATTTCCGGCGTTACGGTATCGGTGATGTCCATCAACATCCCTTGCTGCACGTATTTGGAGATCCCATCCGAGCCGATAAAGGCAATGTCTGGGGGACTGCCGGCATTCACCTGCGTATCCAGCTTTTGTGTCATGTCCTCCCAGCTGGCCGGTTCAATTTTTAAAGTTAAATTGGGATACAGGGCGTTAAAATCTTTCTCAATTTCCTCAAATCGACTTTGGAAGTTGCCTGAAACCGGCGGAAGTAACGCGGTGATCGTGTCTTTGGCCTCGGCAGGCGCTTCAGCGGAGCTATTGGTGTTGTTGGGAGTCGCGGAATCGCCGCCGTTTGCGGCTTTGTTCCCCGACCCGCATGCCGTCAATAAGCTGATCGACATGGTTAATGCCAATACAGATGCCCATACATGCATTTTTCTCATCGCCAAAAATCCTCCCCCTGGATAATCGTGTTAAACCACTTTGTTTTGTGTGCGAATCGCCAGCTTGAGATTACCGTCACACTCGGTTAATCGACGCTCAGCCTCCTTGGCCTCCATCCCCGTCTTGATCATCAGGATCGCAAGCTTGCAGTTCAGTGATGCCTCCTCCAGCACTTTCGCTGCGGTGGCACTGTCGACACCGGTGGCGATTTTGAGGATGCGGATAGAACGGTCATACAGCTTCTTGTTGCTCGCCTTCAAGTCCACCATCAGGTTATTGTACGTCTTCCCCAGCTTCACCATCGTGCAGGTCGTGAGCATGTTAAGCACCAGCTTCTGTGCCGTTCCTGCCTTCAGACGGGTAGAGCCCATAATTGCTTCCGGTCCTACCACAGGTGAGATACAAATATCGCAGACTGCCTCCAGCTTGGATGCCTTGTTGTTGACGATGCCAATGGTCGCTGCCCCCAGCTCAGCAGCTTTCTTCAAGCTCGCAATGACGAAGCCGGCGCTGCCGCTGGCCGAAATACCGATCACTGCATCCTTGTTCGTCACCCCAAGCCGTTCGATTAATGCCATCCCCTCCTCCTCGTTATCCTCATAACCTTCGACCGCTGCTCTTAAAGCGATGTCTCCACCGGCGATATGCCCTTGCACCAGCTCAGGATCAACGCCGAAGGTTGGTGGACATTCTGAAGCATCCAGCACCCCCAATCTGCCCGAGGTCCCTGCCCCGATATAAAACATTCTCCCCCCCTGCTTCAGCAGTTGGTGTAGAAGATCCACCGCCTTGGAGATCTGCGGAATTTCCGCAGCCACAGAGGCGGGTACCGTGGCATCCTCCCGATTCAGCAGACGCAGCATTTCTTCGGTCGAGCATTCATCAATCCTTAACGTATTTTGGTTGATAGCCTCCGTCGTCAGCCCAGCATAGTATTCTTCCATGGCGTCTTCATTCTCCTCACTGATGATCTGGTTTGATCCACCCTTTACTTGAGTCTTAGTTTACGGTGGTAAACTTTACCACGTCAATAGATTTTGAAATAAAATTTTACTATGTAATATATTTTTGATTTTTTACTCCTTTTTTCAACAAAAAAAGACATCGGATCGTCAAGATCCCATGTCTAATGTCAGCTTGTTTCCTTTATCTTTTGTGCTTCGCGGCTAAGATACTATGCGTCTTGGTCAAATACTTCTTCACATGTTGATATTCTGCACTGGCCACTCCGGCAAACAGCATGTCTATGATCGTCAGCATCGCAATCCGAGAGCCCATCGCCCCGCTGCGCATGGTGATCTCCGGTGTGGAGATGCCGAGCAGGATATCCGCCTTATCGGCAAGCTCGCTTTTGTTGTATTTGGTAATGGCGACCGTTGTCGCGTTGTTCTTCTTGGCAATCTCCAGTGTCTCTATAATTTCCAGGGTACTACCGGAGTTTGAGACGAAGATAGCAACGTCACCTTTGCCAAGCAATGTCGCCGCAGTCAACTGACTATGACCATCGGTGTACGCATGGCACATTTTATTAATTCGTGAAAATTTCTGTTCCCCGTCCTGGCACACCAATCCGGAGGCGCCGATCCCAAAGAACACGATGCGGTTAGAGGCTCGAAGCGCTTTAACGGCACGAGCAACCTCGCCGCGATCCAGCACACTTAACGTATCCTCAATCGACTTCATATTGTTGCGCGAAATGTTGGCGATAATCGTATCCAGGTCATCGCCCGGTTGGATATCGGTGTACTGGTCCTTCCGCTCGTCGTCCATCGAGCCAAGCGCTGCGGAAATACTGACGATAAAGCTGCGGTAACCGCTGTATCCCATCGTTTTGCAGAACCGAAGCACCGAAGCATCGCTTGTTTTGCTCAGCTTGGCCAAGCTTTTGATCGAAAGATGGGGAATGTCTTCTGTATTGGCGAGAATATATTCCGCGACCATGCGCTCGACCGGCGTCAGATTTTCCTTCATATCGCGAATCTTGATCAGGATATTATCATGAATAGCCATCTTCATTACCTACTTCACTATTTGGATATATTTACTAGACTTGCAATCATATCTTAAGCGCAAAGCTGACAAAAAACAAGCAAACCATGTGAATTTTTTTGGAAATTCATTTCATTCGTTTGAAATTATATTTTAAAG
>NZ_JAWDJI010000170.1:0-25335 GCF_032465655.1 Paenibacillus sp. 3LSP
CAAAAACGAGGCGGAAGGCCTCTCCCACCCCGAAATTTTATAAATTCTATAATGTGAACAAAAAGCGCGGGCACGGCAATCCAGCCGGCCAGCTTCCAACCAAGCAGCACGGCACGCAAAAATAACCTCAGAATTATCCTAAGCATCCCCAAGATGGCACGCCGAAAAAAGCCGCTCACACCTATTGTGCAGCGGCTTTCGGCTTATTTGCACTTGCCTTATCCTTCGTACTTATCATGGCCGGAAATGTATTCGTTCAGCGTCTCTCCGCCTTCAGTGCTATGGTTCTTGATCGTAGCCAAACGTCCATTCTGCGCTTCTCCGCCGTTACCGGTCGTTTGATTCTGCCCGTTGCTGCTGCCGTTTCCGGTACCGGGCTTACGATGTTGCTTGTTATTTTCCATATGGTTCTAACCTCCTCCGTAGGATCTGATGGATGGAAAGGCCGCCCTGCCTATTCCTTCGGTTAGCGTTTCTTCCCCAGACTGTTTTTATTCCCTAACGGAGCAACTAGACTAAAGTCCAGCTTGCGTCTCCCCTGTAGACGGAAGTCATCTCCCGGCTTTTGTAGTATCCTGATCATAGATAAGTACATAGACAAAGGAGTTTGCATATGAATTGGAATAAAAAATCATGGATTGGTCCCGTGCTCATTCTGCTCGGCCTCTATCTCTTCTTCTTCCGCAAAGAAGCGATTAGTGCGGGAACGCTGTTCGGTACCTTCTGGCCGACCTTGTTCGTCCTTCCGCTGGGTCTGCTCTTCCATTGGATGTATTTTTCGGTGGTTGGGCGCCGGGCGACCGGACTGCTCATCCCCGGGGGAATTCTGTTCACCGTAGGGCTTGTCTGTCAGCTTTCTACGTTATTTAACAGCTGGCAGTACCTGTGGCCCGGCTTCATTCTGGCTCCGGCCGTAGGGTTGTTCGAGTTTTACTGGTTCGGGAACCGTAACAAGTATCTGTTGATCCCGATCAATATTTTGACCGTACTTTCTTTATTGTTCTTTGCCGTCTTCTCGCTCGGCGCGTTGTACAACCGCCTGATTTTCGGCCAACCGTTGCTGGCGATCGCCTTGATCGCCATCGGTGCGGGGATCATGATTGCGCCGAAACGGCTGAAATGAAGTGATGCTCCAGCAAGCCAGGAGTCGTAAAAGAGTCGTCCAACCCAATTGGGCGGCTTCTTTTTTTTCACAAGAGCCTTGGAAGAGGATTGACACCCCTGAAGACGCTGGTTATAATTGGCTCAAAGCACAATATCCAATGTTGGATATACAATCTTAGCTGAAAAGGAAGATCCCTTTTGACGAACCTAATCATTCTCGCCTTGTTACGCGACCGTCCGATGCATGGCTATGAAATCCAACAGCTCATCCAAACCAGCCGGATGGACACCTGGGCCAACCTGCTGTCCGGTTCGATCTACTACGCCTTGAACAAAATGGAGCAGGAAGGCTTAATTCAGACGGTTGCCGAGGAACGAACCGGTGCACGGCTCCGCAAAATTTACGGAATCACAGAAGCCGGCGAAGTGGCCTTCCAGAACATGATCCGAGAGTCCTTGACTCTGACGCCGCACTCCGTGAAGTCTGATTTCACCCTGGCGCTGAGTTGGGTCGATGCTGTGCCTCGGGAGGAGGCGCTGGCGCTGTTGCGCCAAAACCTGCAGAGACTTGAAGACACCCTTGCCTTGTGGCGTCAAGGTCGGGAGCTGAAGAAAGAGTACTTAAACGCGTTTACAGAAGCTTCGTTTGACAATGGCATGGCACTTCTGCAGCTGGATATCGATTATTTACAGCGGATCATCGGGCTGCTCGAAGAGAAGCAGGAGGAGTCTTAAGGAAACTGGCACAAGTACTTCGGCCAGCGGAAGAAGCCTGGCGATGCGCGAAGGTGTTCCCGGCCAACGGACCGGATCGATCGGTCCGGGCCATTCGCCCGCATTGTTACGAGGTGCATCGGGAAGGAGCAATTACGCGTAATTGGGGTTTGGACGACATGTTCTTTTTTTTGCGCTAATACCCAATGTTGGATATCTAACTTTGTCTAAAAGGAGATGAATTACATGCAAGATTTCATTCAGGCATCCGGTCTCGTCAAAAAGTATGGGGAACGTTGCGTGGTAAGCAATCTGGACTTGACGATACGGGAAGGAGAAGTTCTGGCGGTCATCGGCCCCAATGGTGCGGGGAAATCCACCATGCTCGATCTGCTCCTGGGCCTGCGCCGCCCAGATGAAGGAAGTATACGGTATTGGACTTCGAATCCACACCAACAGATGGGGGTTCAGCTGCAAGCTACTCCGTTCTTCCCGGGGCTTAATGCGTTGGAGAATATGCGGATGTTTGCTGCCTTTTACGCGGTGAAGCTGACCGATCGGCAGATTGAAGAATACTTGGCCCGCTGCGGTCTGGAAGCCGTGGCTCGGACCGATGCCGCTCGTTTGTCAGGCGGACAGCAGAAGCGATTGGCGATTGCCATGACATTGGCGCATGATCCGAAGCTGCTGTTTCTCGACGAGCCTACGGCAGCACTTGACCCTCGGGCGCGGCGAGAGGTGCGCGAGCTGATTCGCTCGCTGGCCGATGCGGGCACTTCAGTCGTATTTACCTCGCATGATATGGAGGAAGTGCACAAGCTGGCAACAAGGATTGTCGTGATCTCCCAAGGAAGGTTGATTGCCGAAGGGTCGCCCGAAGCGCTGATGGCCCAATCCGATTGTGAAAATCTCGAAGAGCTGTACCTTTGCCTCACCGGCGAAGGATGAAGAAGGATGAAGGAGGAATCTAGCGATGATTACGATCTTTCGAACGATGTTAACGGGGATTTTGCGAGATGTGCATACCCTATTTTGGACGATTCTGTTTCCGATTGCGATGCTCATTGGGCTCGGTCTCTACTTCGACAATCCCGAGTACTCGGAGCGGCTGACGGCGGGTGTCCTGACCATGAATGTGTTGTTCGGGTCCACAATGGTCACTGCCTTTCAGGTGATGGCGCAGCGAAATCGAGGGGTTTACAAGCTGCTGCGAGTGACCCCGTTCTCCACCGCTAAATTTATCTTAGCCATGGCAAGTTCGCGTACCGTACTCACACTGATCGTCAGCAGCGGTATCCTTGCCGTTGGCATCCTGCTTTTCGGCGTTGACCTGAGCCTGCAAGGCTTGCTGATGGTCACCTTGATTTTGCTGGTTGGTTCCGTTTGCTTTACCGCCATTGGATTTATCGCTGCGAACCTATCGCGGGATGAAAGCAACGTCAATATGATCTCCAATCTGATCAGCTTTCCGATGCTGTTCACCAGCCAAGCCTTCTACAGCCTGCAGAATGCCCCCGATTGGGTACAGTTCCTCGCCCATATCCAGCCGTTCTACTACTTCGTTGAGGCTATGGGCGAAGCCGTCTCCCTGGGCCGTGCTTCCGCCGATCTCGGAATCGCGCTGGCGATCCTCGTTGGTTTCACGGCCCTTTGCCTACTTCTAGCTGCGGTTACCTTTCGTTGGGATTCGGAACGACCGGTTAGACGGCGAATGGCAGCCAAACGTACCTCCTAATTCCCGACGGTTGCCCAGGGCTGGCGCTCGGTCCGCACCGTCTGCCCAGATTGGACCGCCTGCTCCATCATCAAGGACAGGTATTGGTCCTGGGCCGCCTCCGCCAAGCTGTAGAACGAAGGGCCTCCATGTACGTATTGCCCCATCTTCTCCAAGCTGGTGGCGATGGCGATCTCTTCGTCCGTCAGCCGTCCCGGCCGGAACGGGTTCACGTACACCCATTCGGAGCCGGCCAGCACACCTTCGTGGTAATACCCCAAGAGGCTGCCGTTCTGGCCGGCATCCACCCGCCGCAGCTGCAGCTCCACCGGGGTGCGGAAATCGCGAAGGTAGCGAAGCTCCGTCCCGTCGATTTCCCCCCGGACGCCGCGCACCAACACGCGATGACGCCGGATCGGTGAGAAATATTGATCGTAGGTGAAATCGAACAATGCCGTCCGCTCACCGAGCCTAAGCAGCGCAATCGTCTGAGACGAAGTGACGATCTGCTCCACCTCCGGCCAGCCTCCGCGGCCGGGGCCTTGAACGAGCGGGGAGCAGATTTCCTCCCCGCGGATTTCCGCCTCCCCGAATCCCGCTCCGAGCAGTTGCCGAATCAGGCTGATGCCGTGATAGCCGTGTCCCGCCGATACCTGCACGTGCGACACCTCGCCCAAGAGACCCGACCGCGCGACGGCAAGGCGGGCCGCATGCATCGGCTGGAACAGGAACTGCTCGGCCACTTGAATTTTCGCCGTAGATCCTACGGTTTCATAGAGTTGGTACAGCCCGGACAGATCGACCGCCGGCGGCGTCTCCGTCAGCACGGGTATGCCCGCTGCAGCGAGCCGAACCAAGTACTCCGGCGTAACCGTCCGAGGCAACGACAACACCACAAAGTCGAAATCCCGCTGCTTCAGGAAGGTCTCCCAATTTGTTGTCACCGGAACGCCCCATACCCGGTTCACTTCCCGGCCTTTTGCCTCGTCCCGCATATAGATGTTGCTCACCTCAAAACGCTCCGGCAGCGCGCGGGCAATCCGCAAATAAAATTCAGCCCGCCAACCGCCGCCAACCATTCCGATCCGCAGCTTGCCTCGATTGTCCATCGTCTCTTTGCTTCCTCCTCAAGTCTGCCAACCCATGAGTCGGACCCGGATCACACACGGATACATCCCCGCCGGAACCCATCGTTAGAAGGGCAACACGACGGCGATAATCAGCGCGAGGATACGCGCCATATTGGTCAGCAGGAAATTTTTCACCGATAAGCCAAACGTAAATTGCTTGGTAGGCTGCGCAGTAAACGTTCGGATATTTTTGGACACTGGCACCACGGTGAGGAGAACCAGCAGCAGTATCAATGGATGAACCCCCAGGATCGCCAGTACAATCACATCCACGTAGGCCGCATAATAGAGCAGCTTAAACAACAGCAGCGCCGGACCTTTTCCAATGTAGATCGGTAAGGTGTAGCGTTTGTTGTCGATATCCTCTTCCATATCGCAAATATTGTTGGCCAGCATGATGTTGGCAATGCCAAGAATCGCCGGTATGGAGATGAGGAAGACCAGCAGCGTCTCCAGCAAATGAACTTGGAGAATCACCGTGCCGCCCTGCAGCGAAAGTGAAGCCAATTGGTCGCCCGCATGGATGTAAGCCGACACAAATATAATAACAAATCCCATGAACAGTCCGGAAAAAATTTCGCCCAGCGGCATCCGGGAGATCGGTATCGGCCCAAAGGAATATAAAATGCCAACCGCAAACGACAACGCGCCCAGCAACAGCAGCAGCCACCCGGTCTGAAGGAACAGCAGCACTCCTGCGGTCACTGCGATCGTGAACAGCAAAATAATCAGTGCCAGCACCGCGGTTGGATTCATGCCGTACTTGACGATGGCATTATGTTTTTCATAGCCATAGCCGTGCTTGCGCTTCGCTTTTTTATAATCCATATAGTTGTTGATCGCCGTCGTGGTCATGTCGAAGCTGAACAAGGAAATCAGCATGAGCACAAAATGCCAAGGCTCAAACACATGGAACCTGTAAACAGCATAGACCGTGCCAAACAAAAGCGGAATCATGCTTGCGGCCTTCGTCTGGATTTCCACCAGCTTGAGAAATTTGGTGATCGCCATTCTCCATCATCCTCTTTTTATCTAGTTAAAAAGAAGATATCTTACTTTTGAAATAATGGCTGTTGAATATGTCCTTGACAAATGAATTTGAGCGAAATTTCACAAACTGATGTATTCGATTCGTTTGCCATGACCTGAAGGCTTAAGCTAAAATGCAAGTAAGTTGTACCAATACTGTAGAAGAGGGGTTCGCGTATTGTCCATGTTCTCCACAGAAGACCTGATTGGATCTTTGATTTTTCTACTTATCCTCGCTGTGATCGCCGTATTGAATTTGCGTAAAATGAGTTCCGGGGCTTACGATCTCAAGGCGCTGCGCAAACGCGGTCTGGTGTGGACGGAAGTGGCGGTCGCCTTGTTTCTGCTGCAGCTCTTGCTGCGTAAGGGAGACAACCGCTTTCTAGTGGTCCTTGGCATGGTGGTGTTGTTTGCTGCCAGTCAATGGCTCGGAGCGATCTATTTGGAACGGAAAGAAAACCGAGGGGAGAAGAAATAAATCAGCTGGGCAGCGGCAAACCGGAATCAGCGGTCATCCGGATCGTGTCGCCGCCCCGCTTGACATCATACATCGTTGCATCGGCGAGCCGAAGCATATCCTCCAAGCTTGCGTTCCCATCCGGTGACAGACTGATGCCAATGCTGGCCGAGATACTGATCCGTCTTCCCCGATACACATAACCTTCAGCCAGGCTGGATCGAATGCGGTCCAGCACTTTTAATACCCCGTCCTCCTGCAGGCCTACCAGCAAAATCACGAATTCATCCCCGCCCAAACGGCATACCATATCCTCCGCCCGGACTAGGGTGACCAGCCGGCCTGCGATATTCTTCAACAGTTCATCCCCGGCTTCATGGCCGTAGGTGTCGTTCACTTCCTTGAAATTGTCCAGATCCAGGAACATCAGGGCGACGGGCTCTCCTTGCCCTTGCGTTTCTGCGTACTTGGCATAAAATTTTGCCCGATTGGCTAGTCCCGTCAGCTCGTCATGATAGGCCAGGAATTGAATTTTTTCCTCTAGCTGCTTCCGTTCCGTGATATCAATAACGACCCCTTCCAGCCTTACGAGATGCCCATGGTTGTTGAAATACGGCCGTGCCCGGTTCTGGAACCATCTGATTTCACCGTCGGGCCGAACGATGCGGCATTCCTTCGTGGAGTTCGTTTTTCGAAGGATGAGTTCATGCTGGATCTCGAGGAATAGCTTCAAGTCCGCAGGGTAGATGATCTCCTGCACTTGCCTCCCCTTCAGGCTCTCTTTCGAATATCCCGTAATTTGCTCGAACCCGGAGGAAACCTCCAATTCCATTTTACTGAGGTCATAAGCCCAGACCCCAACGGATGCGCTTTCAAGGATATCATTCAAAGGCAACTTGTCGCTTTCAGTTCGAGGTGACAGCATCTTCGTCGTCAGTACATAGATCAAGCAAAACGATAAGATAAACAGACAGTATACCACAAAAAATGCAGCATCGCCGCGTTCCAGCTTCCCGCTCAACAGCGCCCCCCGGTATGCCAGCGCTAAATACAGCATCGACAGAAGATGAAGTGCGCCTGCCACCGCGACCGCAAGATAATGATGATACATCAAGCTGAGGAGCGGCAGCAGCCCCAGGAATATATAATTCGTCACGGACAAATCCGTGAATACCATTACATTGAGGTAAATGAACAGCATCACTAGCGTTAAGATCATCGTAAGCCGCGGCCAGCGGCGTCTTACCACAAATCCGGCCAGCACCAAGAGCAGGGAAGCGCCCAAGATCGGTTGTGCCACTTCGAAATGCCGATGAACCAGCATTTGCAGCACACTGGCAACAATAAACAAGCCGACAAGCAATTTCAGCATCCAAATGTTTTTGATATGAATTTGGTGGGCGTTCATCCGTTCTCCCCCCTTAAAGTGAGGCTCATGATAAAATGAATGTATTGGGTACAAAGAACTACGTCTAAGGAAATATTATACTACAACTGCAAAATTGTGCTACACGATTTTATCAGCAACACCCAAATAAAAAAAACCGGAGCGATATCCTCCGGCTTGAATCTCATACCTTCATGCAGATTTCACGGCACATATTGCTGTACGATCCGGACGACCTTGCCTTCTTTCAGCGTGAGGTGATATGGGAATAGGCTGAGATCCAGCAGATCCGTCTGTTGGAACAACTCCTTAAATTTCTTAAAGGTTACGGTTTCATCTGCCTTGATTTCGATATCCTCCGGCTTACCGGTACGGTCATAAATTTGCAGTATAACTTCAGCTTCTGGGGAAACCGGATAACTCACCGATTCCACCGCGTCATTGACGATATAATAGCCGTCCGGTGGTCCGTCAAAGCCAGCCTCCGGTTCGCGTTCTGCGAAGATCGCCGCCGCCTCATCCCCCTGATACCACAAGATCGGGTCCACCGTGAGAACTCCTCCGTCAGAATCAAGGCTCACGGCGTTCAAGTATACCGTAACCGTCTCGGGTAACTGCAGCTCCGCCATCCCAACAGTCGACGACTTGGCTCCTGTTCCCGTTCCCGCTCCGGCAAGAAACCCGAAGGACGACGGCGCATGGGCATCCAGCCCGGGTAACATCACAATGAGCGCCAGGGGAAGCAGCGCTGTAAACCAATTTTTCATGTCAGGTCCGCCTTTCTCATGTCTGCACATCCAGCGATTTACCGCCTCAGGATTTCCATTGTATGGCTTACAGGTTCATTATATGACGGCCTGCCGAAAAAAGGGTCTCACCCCGGTTAAAACAAGTAACAAAATCTTCTTCAATTTCCTAGTGCGCCGGAAAAAAAGCCAGTTGAATCACGAAGATCACGCCAAACACATAAAGCAGCGGGTGAACCTCCCGCCCTTTGCCGCTGACCAGCTTCATCACCGGATACGTGATGAACCCAACGGCGATCCCGGTGGCGATGCTGGCGGTGAGCGGCATCATCAACAGGATCGCAAAGGCCGGAAACGCCTCATCGAACGATTTCCACTGAATCCGGGCCAATCCTTCCATCATAAAGCAGCCCACAATAATCAAGGCAGGTGCGGTGATGGCCGGAAGACCGGAGATCGCCCCCACCAGCGGCGAGATGAACATCGACAGCAGGAACAGTACAGCGACGACGAGCGATGTCAGGCCGGTGCGGCCGCCTGCCGCCACGCCGGTCGTCGATTCGATGTAAGCGGTGGTGGGGCTCGTACCGAACATCGAACCGATGGTGGTCGCCGTCGCATCTGCGAGCAATGCGGCCTTGGCCCGAGGAAGCTCGCCGTTCTTCATAGCGCCGGTTTGTTCAGTAACGCCAATCAGCGTGCCGGTCGTATCGAACAGCGTAACGAGCAGAAATGCGAATACGGTCGTGTACAGCCCTTGGCTAAAGACGCCGGACAAATCCAGGTCGAAGAAGACCGGCGCAGGCGGCACAGACACGAAGCCGTCCAATTTCAGTTGTCCGGTAAAATAGCCAACCACCGCGGTCAGTGCCATGCCGATAAACAGCGCGCCGGGAACGCGGCGGGCCATCAGCACCAGTGTGACAAAGACGCCAAACAACGTCAGCAACGTCACCGAGCGGTGCAAATCGCCAAATGTCACGAGGTTGTCGGGATTCGCCACGACGATGCCAGACATTTTGAGCCCTAAGAAGGCGATGAATAACCCGATCCCCGCAGTAATGCCGAACTTCAGCGAATCAGGAATCGCGCGGATCAGCGCTTCCCGCAGCCGGGTTAAGCTTAGCAGCAGAAACAGTACCCCGGCAAAAAACACCGTGCCCAGCACGGTCTGATAAGACAATCCGGTGCTGGCAACCACGCTCGTGAAGTAGGCGTTCAACCCCATGCCGGGAGCGATGGCGATCGGATGCCCGGCGAACAGCGCCATAAACAGCGTGCCGACAACCGCCGCAATCACGGTAGCCATAAACACCTGATCAAACGGAACTCCCGCCGCGCTTAGCACAGCGGGGTTGACGACCAGGATGTAGGCCATCGCTAGAAAGGTAGTTAGCCCGGCGAACAGCTCGGTGCGAATGGTCGTTCCATGTTCTTTTAATTTAAAAAACCGCTCCATAATCAATGGATGCCCCTTCCTTCTGAATATTCATGTTGTCAGTATAGCCAATCATTCCCTATGCCATCATCCCTGTTCCTTGCCGGATGTTCAATCGAAATCTTCAAGTTTTCCAGAATGTTCACATCTAGTCAACGTGAAAAAAACCGGTCCGATGGAAACTTCCCACCGAACCGGTCTGTGTCCGTCTCAAGCATAGACGGCCTTTGATTTCCTTTACAATTAACGCGATTCCGGGTTAACCTCCGGCTTAAACTCCGGATGGCTGCCTGCAGCAACCTGCGTTTCCTCCGGCGCATAAGTGCGGCGCAGGAACAAGCCGATCACCAACGCCACCACGCCAACGTACATCGAAATGGTAAACGCTTGGTGCATACCGGACACCAGTGCGTTCCCCAGCTCGGCTGGATCCTGCGGATTGGCCGAAGCTTTCAAGTAACGTTCTTGGCCATGCGAGAAGATGCTGATGAACAGCGCGGTGCCGATCGCGCCCGACACCTGCTGCAGTGTGTTCATGATCGCGGTGCCATGCGGATACAAGTTACGAGGCAGCTGGTTCAGCCCCGTCGTTTGCCCTGGCATCATCACCAAGGAAATTCCGATCAGCAGCGTAATATGCAACGCGATGACCTCTCCGGTCGAGCTGTCCGTCGACAAGCCGCGCATGAACCACAAGGTGGCGATCACGATGATAAGCCCCGGCGCGATCAACGCGCGCGGACCAAATTTATCGAACAACCGTCCCGCCACCGGTGACATCAGACCGTTGATTACCCCGCCGGGAAGCAAGACGAGACCAGCGGCGAACGGTGCCAGCAGCAGCGCGCCTTGCAGATACATCGGCAAGATAATCAGCGTCGAGAACAAGGTCATCATCATGACCATGAGCAACGCGGCCGACAAGGCGAACATCGGGTACTTGAAGACGCGGACGTCCAGAGTTGGCTCAGCGACTCGCAGCTGCCGCCAAACGAACAAGACTAAAGCGATAAATCCGGCAACCAGGCAGGTATAGACAACAGGACTTGACCACCCTTCACCTTCGCCCGCGTGGCTAAACCCGTATACGATACCGCCAAAACCAATCGTTGACAGCAGAATGGACAGCAGATCCACCCGCGGTCTCGTTAATACCGACACGTTCCGCAAATACAGCGCTCCGTAGACAATGGACAATACCGCGAGCGGAATCACCAGATAGAACAGCCAGCGCCAATCCAGCACATCCAGGATTAAGCCGGACAGCGTAGGACCAATAGCCGGACCAAACATAATGACCAGACCGATCGTGCCCATGGCCGCCCCTCTTTTTTCCGGAGGATAGATCGTTAGAATGGTGTTCATCATGACCGGAAGCAGCAACCCTGTTCCAATCGCTTGAATGATCCGACCCAGCAGCAGCACGCCAAACGAAGGAGCAATCCCGCAGACGACCGTTCCGACCAAGAACAGAATCATCGCCGACAGAAACATCTGCCGCGTCGTAAACCATTGAATCAACAGCGCCGTAATCGGCACCAGAATCCCAATCACTAACATATAAGAGGTAGAAAGCCATTGTATCGTCGAAGGCCCCACGCGCAGTTCTTGCATCAAATCCGTGTAGGCCACATTCAGCAACGTTTCATTTAATATGGACACAAAGGCCCCGATGACCAGGGCGATCGTAATCGGCAGACGCCTGATCCCTTCCACACCGGCGCCATGAGCCGATGACATCGATGATGTATTCATTTGTAGGGTTACCTCCATCTTCTCCTATTTTGGGACTTTACGCCTCTCTCTAGGTTAATCTATATAAACAAGGCAAAGCGTGCCTTGGGGTTCACGACGGGGAAGTTGTGTAGACCATTCTATATATCAAAATTTAAGGAAAGAGGCGCGGATCTCACTTCCTTCTGCCGCAAGGGCTCCTGAGCAACGGGGCTCAGGAAGGAAAAAGCCGCGGAACCAGACGAGCTGCTGTGTGCAGCGGCTGGCTGCTCTTCTGCGTTAAGCACATGATGATCGAACCTTCGACGATCCCATTGATCAGCACGGCTAAATCCGCCGATTCTTCCGCACTGTAGCCGGAAGCGATAAATTTCTTCTCCAGTTCAGCGATCCAAGCGTTATACACGTCACAGCAAGCCTGACGAATATTCTCGTTGCTGCGGGCGGTCTCATGGGCAACGATGCCAATCGGCACCCCCAGCGTTGCATCCTCGCGATCATAGTTGTCGGCAATCAGAAGCAGCAACGCTTGCACAGCCCCAACTGCATCTTCGGTGGAGTCCAGTACAGCGCGCAAGCTCTCCAAAGTGACGTTCTTGGTATACACAACAGCTTCACACGCGAGTTGCTCTTTCCCTTCGGGGAAATGGTAATACAACGATCCCTTGGGCGCACCGCTCATTTGAGTGATCTGGTTCAGCCCCGTCGCGTTATAGCCTTGGCACTGCAGCAGCTTGGCCGTTGTTTCGATCAGCAACTGACGGGTCGGATTCTGATTGGGCATGCATACCGGTACCTTTCCGCGTAAGATTAGACCGATTGGTCTACATGATGATAAACGATGTCCAAGGACTATGTCAACACTTTTTAGGCCCGGTATGCCCCCATTTTATAGGCGAAGGTACATCTCATGAAGGCTGATTTTATCGCGAACAAACCCATGCCGATCCAAAAATCCTTCCAGCAGTGCATTATCCGGCAAGGAAGCGGTGAACTTCACGAAGCCTAACTCCTCGCGGGCAGCGACCAACATCCGGGTGGCCAAGCCCTGACCCCGGTGCTGATGGCTGACAATCAGCATATTGATCTTACCGGTTGGACTGATCGAGAGCCCTCCGGCCCATTCACCGTCCACCCGGACGCCGTAATAGACGTTAGACGGAGTTCGTTGCTGATACTCCAAGTCGTTTTGCCAGTTGATATGAAAATATCTCCAAGGCCCCACCAGATTGGCGAAGGTCTCGAACTCGATTCGCTCCACCGGCGCTCCCGCGGAAGCCCCCTGCGGGGCCTCCAGTCGGGATGCATCGGGAAGGGTGAAGTACGAGACGTCGTATACACGGCGGTATCCTCTTTTTAAATAGAAAGCGATCGCCCGGTCGTTCCCGGCAATGACCTCCAGGAACAACTGCTTGCAACCGGCATGCAGCGCCTCCTCCCGGTGCAGATCCATCAGGCCGGCACTTACGCCTTTGCCGCGATATTCCGGGCTGACGGCCAGTGCGCCGCAGCGCATTGTCCGGACGGACTCATAGACCTTGCTGCCGCCTAAGACAACCCCCACGGGTTCATCGCCGTCGAGAGCTACGAAGGAGTGCTCACGCGCATTGCCTTCCGGACCAAAGAATCGATCCGCAAATTCCGCTTCGGTCAAATTAAATTGGATGATATAATCGGCAAAACCACGTTGAAACGCCTGATATATCGTGCTCATGTCCAGGTCCGTGCCTCGCTCATATCGAATCATCGTCTCGTTCTCCTCCCTCATATGGCTTTTTACCAGGCGTACGCTTTTGGCGCTTCACCACCCGGACCCGGGAAAATTTCGTCAATAGCTTTGAGCGTATCCTCACTCAGCTCGACTTCGACAACCCGCAGCGTTTCCTCGAATTGCTCCAGCGTCCGCGGCCCGATAATCGGCGCCGTCACCGCCGGATGCGCCAGCGTCCAGGCGAGGGCCACCGTGGCTTCGGATTCGCCCAGCTCTTTGCACAGGTTGCTAAACCGCTCCAGCTGCGGGCGCAGCTTCTCGAGCCGTTCGGTCTGCTTCGCCGTACGCGAGCCCGGCTGCGGATTCAGATTCCCGCCGAGAATCCCGCCGTCCAACGGACTCCACGGGATCACGCCGATCCCCAGCTCCTCGGCTGCAGGCAGAACCTCCAGCTCGGGCAGTCGGCACAGCAGGCTGTACTTATGCTGCTCGGAGACAAGGCCCAGCGCCCCGTGAGCTTTCGCCTCATATTGCGCCTTCACAAGATCCCGCCCAGCGAAGTTACTGGCACCAACGTAACCGATTTTGCCTTGTTTTTGTGCGATATCAAAAGCATTCCATAACTCATCCCAAGAAACGTTCCGGTCGACATGATGCATCTGGTACAGTTCGATATGGTCCGTGCCGAGCCGACGCAACGAATCGTCCAGATGGCGGCGGATTTTGTAGGCCGATAAGCCGGATTGGCCTTCATTGGGATCCGACGCAGGATCGCTCATCGCTCCGTACACCTTCGTCGCCAGCACAACCTTCTCTCTGCGGCCGCCGCCCTGCGCGAACCAACGGCCGATGATCTCCTCGGTCCAGCCGCGATGCGACGTTCCACCGTAGACATTCGCCGTATCGAAGAAATTAACGCCGGCATCAATGGCAGCGTCCATGATTTTAAACGCTTCCTTCTCGTCCGTCGTTGGCCCAAAATTCATCGTTCCCAGGCACAAACGGCTGACCTTCAATCCGGTTCTTCCCAAACTGACGTACTTCATGTCAACAACCTCCTTGAGCGTTTTTTTGGAAGTAATTTGCCATGATGAAATAGTCCAAACCCATTATATACCAGATGGGAGACCCGGGGAAGGCAAGCCGATCCCAGCTAAAGGGGATGGTCGGCTCCCCTTTGAATCCTTCAAACCCGTCATCTGCCGCGTACATGGGAATAGCCCCCGTCTCCCCTATTGAGGTGCAGCCGAGGGCTTTATTTTATTGGCCCGAATTCTCACTTGTACTGCCGGATAGCGGCGCCGGGACGGGGCGGAGCCCCTCCGGTTCTGCGCCCGGTTCAGATTCAACATAGTGCTTGAGCAGCGCCAACTTGTTCTCCCAGAACCGCTCGAAAAACGCCAGCCAGCGCTTCAGCTCCAACAGCGGGTCGGCCTCCAGGCGGTAGCGCGTCTCCCGGCCGACCTTGCGCTCGCGCACAAGGCCAGCCTCTGCCAAGATACGCAAGTGCTTGGATACCGCAGTTCGGCTGATCGGGAACTGGCTGCTGATATCCTTCAGCGCCAGCTCTTGCCCGCTCAGCAACTGCAGCAGTTCTCGGCGCGTCGGGTCGGAAATCGCCTGGAACACATCATGTTTTACAGAAGCGGCCTCTGCCATGACTTACTCCTGTACATATTTAGCCAACGCAGCGACGATACCCGTCCAGCCCTGATCCATACGGCCGCGAACCAGCTCGTGCGCCTCGCCGAACTCAGTCACTTGGTCGGCAGTCCAACCGCCGTGAATCAACGTAAATTCCGTTTGCTCCCCTTTTTCCTCCAACTCAAAGGTCACCGTCCAATCCTTACCCCAAGTGAACGACAACCGGTGCAGCGGCTTCAATTCCATCACCTTGCACGGGGAGTCTCCAAACGGGCCGGCATGCAGGACAAACTCATAGCCTAATACCGGCTGAAAACTATTCGGCATAAACCAAGCGGCAATCCCCTCCGACGTAGCTACAGCCTCCCATACCCGCGAGATCGGTGCATTGAGCAGCATCGTATGCCGAATATCCGGCAGCTTACCCGTATTGTTCTGTTCCATCATCTATTCTCCTTTATAATCTTGATTGATTAGCTAACATGAAACCAAATGGTTTCCTAATAAAAACGATTATATGACACCATTTGGTTTCATGTCAACCAAAAGAGATCCACCCCAATCCACAATCCACGAATGCTAGCGAGGATCAATTTACCGAGAACTCATGAACAAATTTGATTATTCCGATGATAGACATGAATTGGACTAATACGGTAACTTCGACAAAACGAATCTTCCCGATCCCCTTTTGTTTGAGCTTCGCTTCAAACTGGCGGGCGAGAAGATCAATTGAACTTCGCATTTCATTCCCATGACCCGCTATCCTTATACAAAAAAGATCCGCATCCCCTGCATAAAGCAGCGATGCGGATCTTCTTCGGATCTAAGCTCCACCTATAGTTTACGGCGGATCTCAAACAATCGGGCAGACGGCGCGGAAGGCAGAGTCACTGTCAGCTGACCTGCGGCGGCATCCCAGTTCCATGCGCAATCCAAGTCCTGCGGATAGGCACAGCGGATGTCCAGCCCCTCCCCTTGCAGCGACGGAAGCGGCAAGGCTTGTGAGGAGGTTTCCCCGCGCGTACGCCATACAGCCAGATATACCATATCGCTGCCCGGCCGGCGCAAGCCAAGGCTGATCCAGTCGTCCTGCTGCTTGGGCAGCCCCAGCGGCCAGAACGGCAATGCCTCCGGAATGTCTGCGCGAATCGTCTTGTAATAGTCCAGCGCCTGCTTCACCAGCTCCCGGCGTCGCGGGCTTAGCTCCGCCAAATGACCGCTCTGATGCACACGCAGCAGCAGCGCATTCACCATATTGAAGACGACCTCTTCATCATCGCCTTCCCGCAGCGGATACGACCAGATAGCGGATTGCTCCGGCGTCAGCGCGGACGGGGATGAAGCGGCAATCGCCGCATAGTTCACGTAATTTTCCTGATCACTGGTCGACTGGATGCTGTGGCGGCTTAACATCGCATAATCCATCCGCATCCCGCCGCTGGAACAGTTCTCGATAACGAGCTCCGGATAGCGTTCAAAAATCCGATCGAGCCAAGCCAAGTATGCTCGGTTATGCTGCAGCAATCCATCGCCGAAGCTGTCCGCCGCCGTTTCCGTCCCGATCCCGGCGTTGATGTTATAGTCCATCTTGATATAGCCGACACCATAGTCCTCCACCAAGCGGCGAATGACCTCATCGGCGTGGGCCACCACCTTCGGGTTGCGATAGTCGAGCTGGTAGCGACTGCGGTCCATCACCCGTTTGCCGTGCCGCATGAAGAACCAGCTGTCGTCCGTGTCTGCCAGCTTCGGACTGTTGATGCCCATGACCTCCAGCTCCAGCCATAGTCCCGGCACCATCCCTTTGCTGCGGATATAATCCAATACGTACTTGATCCCTTCCGGGAACCGTTCCGAAGACGGCAGCCATTCCCCCACGCCGTCCCACCACTCGCCCGAAGCGTACCAGCCGGCATCGATGCAGAAGTATTCGCAGCCCGCTTCAGCCGCGGCATCAATCAACGGCAGCAGCTTGGTTGTCGTAGGTGAACCCCAAAGACAATTCATATAATCGTTAAAAATAATCCGCAGTTCCCGGTTATCCGCATTCGGTCGGCGAATCCGGCGACGGTAAGCGGTCAGCTGGCCGATCGCTTCCTCGAAGCCGCCCTTCGCCGCGCCAACAGCCACCGGGACGCTGATAAACCGCTCACCCGGTTGAAGCGATTTCCACCAATGGTTATCGTGTTCAGTTGGTCCGCTGAGGAGCAAGGTCAGTTGGTCCACCTGATCGAAGATCTCCCAATGCCAAGAGCCGTTATGTTCGATTTGCCAGAACAAGACGCTCTCCGCCTCGCGGTTCTCCAGAACCGCCATCGGGATATGCTCGGCCGCCGACCAGGAGCCGGTATTGCTGCAGGAGATCCGCTTGGAGCTGCGATCCGTCAAATGAGATAAGCCGAGCTCAGGTAATCGGTATGTGCGCCACTGCAGCTCGCTTTGCCATCCGGTATGGGGGATGGACAGCCGCATTTTCTCGTCCCGATCCTGGCGGCCCTCCTTATCCAACCCGGTCAATGCAAAAGAGGAAACATACTCAATCCCCACCGCTTCCGGCCCGGCATTGTACAGTTCTGCCCAAGCTCGGACCAATTGCACCCCGTCGTAAAATTGGAGGTGTTGCACCGCCTGCAGCCCGGTCTTCGGGTCGCGCAGCGCGATTTCCAGCTTCCTCCCGAACTCGTTCCGTCCTTTGGTATGACCGGCGTACACCATCCTCAATCCCGGGTACGATGCCCGGTGGGTCCGTCCGTGATATTCGGCCCGGTCCTCTCCAGTGAGTTGCAGCTCCATCAGCCGGAATCCCGGCTTCTGCTCCTCCCGGATCACCGCTTCACTCAATGCACTTGCTCCAAAATGCAGCAGCCGCACATCCTGCTCGTCGGTGACTTCCAAAATGAGATGTAAGCCGTTCTCCCTTAGCTCGATTTGATTCATCGCCCTCGTACACTCCTTTACCTGTCCTAAGTAAAAGCAAAACCCAGCACCGATAGTTGGTGCCGGGTTCATTTCGTGGTTTCACGAACAACCGAGATTCCCGTTGATTATTCAGCCGAACCCAGTTGTACCCATGCTTGTTCGATTTCGGTCACAGCTTGATCTTTGGTTTTGCTGCCGCCGATGTATGCTTGCATGATTTCTCCGAATTTTTGATGGAACGTATCCAGCGAGTAGTTGATCGCCAGGTCGCCCGAAGGCTCGGACTTCAGAATTTCGTTCATTTGATTTGGCATTTCCAACTCTGGAAGCGGAGCGTCCTTGATTGGAGGAATGACCTTCGCAATCGTGGAGAACCAGCTCTTACCGTAGTCGGAAGTATACAGCCAGTTGAAGAATTCGATCGTTTCGTTGACGACCGCAGAGTCTTTGTTAATGCGCAGAGCTTGGTCCGCACCTGTGATAATCATCGATTGATCGGCTTTGTCACTAACCGGATAGCCGGCAATGCCGATTTGAATGTCTGGGTTAATTTTCTTAATCGCTTCTTCGTCCCATGCACCTTTACCGGTCATAATTGCCGCTTTACCGGATGCAAAGTCACTTACTTCTGCGTTGCTGTCGCGTTCCAGCGGTTTGTCGGTGCCATGCTTCACTGTCGTATCAATGAAGTTAAAGAAGTTGTCGTACAGTGCCGGATAATCCTTGATTTTTGCATCACCAGCAATAAAGCTCTTCACCAGATCTTGCGACGTTACGCCTGCGTCTTGTGCTGCAGCGTTCACGAAATGTTGGAAGATGTGTTTCCATACCCACCATTCTTTGTACGCATTCGCAAACGGCGTAATGCCTTTGGCTTCCAGCTTAGCAATCGCGTCGTCCAGTTCTGCTGTCGTTTTCGGGAAAGTCATCACGCCCGCTTCATCCAACAGCTGCTTGTTATAAATCAAGGAGAATAAGTTCCCTTTAACTGGCAAGCCAAGCACTTTACCGTCAGAGGAAGTCATATTCGCGCGTACTGCTTCCGTCATAGCCGCAGCCAGCGGTTGGTCCGTCAAATCTGCACTGTACTCGGCAAAGGTATCAATATCCCCGCCCGCAGTGGTTTGGAATACGTCAGGCGTACTTCCTGCTGCGATTCTGGATTTCAATACCGTGTTGTAGTCTGCCTGCATGATTTCCAGGTTGATTGTTACGTTAGGCTTCACTTTCTTATATTCTTCGATGTAAGCATTAAACGCGTCGGTGTATTCCGGAGAAGCCGTGAACATATTGATGGTTACGGGTTTGGAATCATCCGTCGCTGCGCCGTTACCGCTGCCTGCGTTGCTTGCCCCGTTATTCGCCGCGCTATTGTTGCCGCCGCAAGCGGATAACAGGCCCATAATCAACACCAGGCTGAACGATAAGGCCAGAATCTTCTTCTTCATTACTTTGCCCCCACCTTCATTTGGTTAATATTTACTATGCTCCCTATTTTAATGAAAGGAGACGAGTAATAAAATGTAGATATGTGATGAAAAAAGGGTAAAAAAGTGAAGTCTTGTCGTGAGTTCACTTTTTGCCCCTTTGTTCCTCCTGCTGTTGGCGATATTCGGAGGGTGACAAAGCATAGTAATTCCGGAACGCCTTGCTAAAATAGTTCTTATCTTTGAACCCGAGCATTTCCGAGATTTCTTGAATTTTGAGCGACGAATCATCAAGCAGCTCTTTGGCTTTGTCCATACGAACCCGCTGCACATATTCATGGATGCCGCAGCCATATTGTTGTTTAAACAATTTCATTAAATATTCACGGCTTAAGAAGAACCTCTCCGTAAACATAGAGATTTTGATGTCCTCAAAATAGTGATGGTCGATATATTCCTTGATGACCTCAACGCTGAACGGGCGGCCTGCGGCCATCGAGCGGCAGACTTGCTCGTGATAATATTCTGTTAAATGAAGCAGGATGGCCTCGAACTGATCAAACGAAGTGATATCCGTGCTGATTCCAATCTTATGCAGTGACCGATCTCCGCCGGAGGAAGGAAGCTTGTCCGCCGGAACGCCCAGCTCGGAAACCGTATCATTCATGAGCACGACGATTTCCCGCATCAACCGATCAGCCGCGCCGATACTGAAGGATCCAGCGGCTTTGATGCTCTTGGTAAACTCGGCCACCACCGATTTGGCATGGTTAAGATTGCCTGCCTCTAACGCCCCCCGCAAGATCGGCATTCGACTGGAGAAGGAGAACGTCTCCTTGCTCGCTGCCTTATCCACCTCTCCAATGACCGCGTTCCCTTTAAGCTTCAGCAGGTCGATGCTCTGAATGCCGGCAACCGCCTCATCATACGATTCAGCTAAGTGTAACACATCCTCGCAATATCGTCCGATTCCTCCGACAGTCAGCATTCCAAACAGATCACCTATCGTCGATACAATTTTTCGCATCAATTCCCCTGCACGAAACGCGATCTCTTGCGGGTAGCCCCCCTTCACCGTATAGATGGCGATCACTTCCCGCTCTTGCTTCGGATTGGCAAAGCTGAAGCACTGCAGATTGTTCACCACAACCTCATTAATCACATTCGCCACAGCGAAATGGAGCAGCTCCCGGTCGCGATGAAACCGGCTCTCCTGGACAGCTTCCATGTTCAAGATCCGCAGGACGAGCGCGCCATATCGATGATCCGGTTCATCCGCCCCAATTAACGAGAGGAACGCCTGGCTGCTCTGCTTCTTAAAGCTCCGTTCAATAATGGAAAAATAGATCTTCTCCTTTAATTTCGGGAGCGACATATTAAACGCAATGTTTCGTGTGATCGATTCCTTCTGACGCTCGCGTTTGGCATTTAACACATCTACCGCTTTGCGCAGCGCCTGGTTCAAATCCTGACGATTGACCGGCTTCAGCAAATAATCGACCACTTTCGCATGAATCGCCTGACGCGTATATTCAAAGTCGTCATATCCGCTGATCACAATGGTCAGCAGCTCGGGATACTTCTCCTCGACAATCCGCAGGAATTCGACCCCGTTTAACTCCGGCATTTTCATATCTACCATAACGATGTCCGGCTTGTACTGCTCGAGCATGGCAAGCCCCATTTTGCCGTCCGTCGCTTCCCGGATTTCATCCACCTCAAGCTCTTGCCAATTTCCTAGAATCCGAATCGCCTCGCGAAGCGGCTCCTCATCGTCGATAATCAATACATTATACATAACTGCTGCCCCCTCGCGGTATGATCATACACATATCCGTCCCGTGCTCATCGCTCTGGATCTTGAGCTCTGCTTCTTCCCCATAGAGAAGCTTCAAGCGGGTATACAGATTTTTGAGTCCGATGTTCTCGCCTTCCTGCTCCTCCCACTCTTGGCGGAAGGACGTCTGGATTTGCTCCATTCGTTCCGGAGAAATGCCCGGACCGTTGTCGCTGACAGAGATCACCGCATGCTTATCCCTCAGCTCGGCCAGAATCCGAATCGAGATGCCGCTCGACATTTTCTCAAGCCCGTGCTTAATGGAGTTTTCAACCAAAGATTGAATAGACAGCTTGGGAATTTGCAGCTCCTTGAGGGCTTCCTCCCACTCGACCGTTACCTGCAGCCGGCTGCCAAACCGAGCCTTCTGCAACGCGAGATAACGTTCAATATGCTTCAGCTCCTCCCTAGCGTACACGATGTCTTTTCCACTAATACAATATCTTAGCGTCAACGCCAAGGCATCCACCATATCGGCTACTTCGTCGTCCCCGCTCTTGAGCGCTTTGGTCGAAATCGCCTGCAGCGCATTATACAGGAAATGCGGGTTAATCTCCGCCTCCAGCGCTTTGAGGATCGCATTCTTCTCCACCAGCTTCATCTTGTAGCGCTCGTTAATCAAATCGTTCGTCCGCCGCACCATCCGGTTGAAATGCCGGGATAAATAAGCGATCTCATCCTGACCCTTCACCGGGATTTCCGCATCAAAGGTCCCTTCGCTGAAGCGGCGCATCTGGAGAGACAAATCCTTCAGCGGACTCGTAATTTTGTTGGAAAACAGAGTCACCAGAATGAGCGAAATCAACAAGAATATTGTGCCGATGAGATATCCAATATTCCGCGTGGCTCGGGCAGCCGCATACAGGTTGCTGTACGGAATCGGTTTGACCAGCTTCCAGCCCCCGTTCGCTTCAATGTTGTAAATAATCAAATATTTGTGGCCAGACTCACTGGTCCAGGTGATCGGCTTCATGGAATCTCCCTCTTCAAGCCGGGCAAGCCAGGGTGCATCCTCAACCTTCTCCAAAAAAGCAGGATCATCCACATGAAACGGAACATTATTCGGATCTAGATACAGCAGGTGCTCTCCGTTCTCGAACGGGACATCCTTCAAAATTTGATCTTTCACCGTGGGCTTCATATAAAAAGAGACAATCGCCTTCGGCTCTCGGGTGACTAAGGACCGCAGCACGCGGTGATACCCCATAAAGTCCGGTTCTACATCCATGTCGTAGCCCGACTTCGCCCCTGGCACGATAAACGATTGATAGGCTTCGTTAAAACGGCTCTCCATCGCCTGCTTATACCACGCCTGATTGGGGATATCCTCCTGATAGCTCACCCGAACCGAGACGTTATAAGCTTCGCGCGTAATAGAGTAGTATTTGCGTTGATCGATCAAATAGAGATAAATGCTCTCCAAGTCATTCCGCGAGTAAAACAGCTCTCGCAGATAGTCCTCCAAGTACATTTTTGACGCGTAATCCGATTCTTCGTTCATAATCGCCTGTAGAATGTCCTCATAGTGAATCTGCGGCAGCGACATTTGTTCCACACCAGCGAGGTAATCTTCCAGCTTCTGATTAATCAGCTTCAGGTTGTTGGTGGTGCTGGCCATACTATGCTCTACGGATTCTTGTTCAAGCATCTCATAAGAGATAACGGTTAGTAGGCCAACTACTAGAATAATGATCGTCGTAAACAACAAAATAAGCTTATTGACCAGCCTACGCGAGATCCGGTCAGTAAGCGTTGTCATGATGCTTCGGATGCGGTTGAACATAGCTCCTCATTTCTAGTACCTCGGGCGAAAAAGCGAGTTCACCTTTTTACCCTTAACTGTTTTCTTAAATCCATTTTGACGGCATAACCGCTGTTTTATAATCATTATAGTCGAAAAAGCCCAAGTGTATAGGGGAGACGGTCACACCGCTGTTTATACCAATACGTCACGAAAAAGAGGTGCCATTATGTTCAAACTAGGGAGAAAACGGGGCGAGAAATTAGAGTTTGGCGTATTTACATTGCCGATTCTGATAGCTATCATCGCGGTCTTCTATTATCCGTTTGTCATGACAATCCGTTATTCCCTGACCAAGTGGAACGGGATATCCAAGCATCCGAAATTTATCGGACTGGACAATTTCAAACAAATTTTCATGGGTGACGCGAACTTCTCGCAGGCCGCCTGGTTTACGATTAAATACGCGATTCTTTATATCGTAATCATCAACGTGCTGGCGATTTTGCTGGCGTTGGTGCTGGATATGAAGCTGAAGACGACGAACTGGCTGAGAGCCGCTTTCTTTATTCCGTACATTCTCAGCTTGGTCATTGTCGGCTTTATCTGGAAGTTCATCTTTATGCAAGGCTTTGAGTCCCTTGGCGACAGCACCGGATGGGGCATATTTGATCTAAGCTGGCTGGGTGAACCTGGACTTGCCTTTGTTTCGATCCTGTTTGTCTCCATTTGGCAATCGATTGGTTTTTACATGGTGATTTACATTGCAGGTTTGCAATCGGTTCCAGATGACCTGAAGGAAGCAGCCACGGTGGACGGCGCAGGCCCAGTCCGCAGATTCTTTAACGTAACGCTGCCGTTGCTTGCTCCATCGATTACGATCTCCGTCTTTATGGCGTTGACCAACTCGATTAAAGTATTTGACGTCATCCTGTCCTTGACCGGCGGCGGCCCTGGCGGCACGACGTACAGTGTGGCGTACGACATTTACCGTGACACATTCCAGAACAACCTGTACGGCTATGGTACCGCGAAAGCGCTAATCCTGTTCGTCGCCGTGCTGATTATTACAGCGATTCAGCTGACGATCTTCAAACGCAGGGAGGTTGAGGCGTAATGAAAAAGAATACGGCAGGCCGCATCGTCCTGGAAATCGTGATGGTGCTACTCTCGATCCTGTTCCTGTATCCGTTGTTCCTGACGATCATCAACTCGCTGAAGAGCTTCTCCGAGGTCATGACCGATGTCATCGCCTTGCCGAAGAAACTCGCCTTCGAAAACTACAGCTATGTATGGGAGTTCATCAACTACCCGCGGCTGTTCCTGAATAATGCGGTCGTCACCATCCTCGGCTTGGCCGGGATCATATTAATCTCGTCCATCGCTGCGTACAAGCTGGCCCGTACGAAATCCAAAGCCAGCTCGATCATTTACTTTATCTGTATCATGCCGATGCTGATTCCGTTCCAATCGATCATGTTGACGGTGCTGCAAATGGCGAAGAACCTCCATCTCTCGGACAGCACGTGGGGACTTGGCATTCTGTACTGGGGCTTCGGCGCTCCGCTCGCCCTGTTCATCTACCACGGCTTCGTGAAGGGGATTCCGAAGGAAATCGATGAAAGCGCCACGATCGACGGTGCCTCCGGCTTCCGATTGTTCTTCAGCGTGATCTTCCCGCTGCTGAAATCGGTCACGACCACGATCATCATCATCGACGTGATGTGGATTTGGAACGACTTCCTGCTCCCATTGCTGATGGTCAACGGCTCGCCGGCAACCAAAACGCTGACGCTGGCCGCATACACCTTCGTTGGGCAATACACCTCCGACTGGCAATATGCAATGACCGCTATGGTCATGGCGGTGCTGCCTTCGATCATCGTCTTTATCTTCTTGCAAAAATACATCGTCAAAGGCGTTGTCGCCGGCGCGGTGAAAGGGTAATTATAAAACAGCCCCTGATCCTATGGATCGGGGGCTGTTTGCATGTTTAGACCATAACTGAAAAAGTGTCATGACACTTCCAGGTAACGTGTGCAGCTCCGGCTAACGCTTGCCACAGCGCTTATTTGGGCTAAAAGCGGGGGATTTCTTTTCTAACGCTTGCCAGCGAGCTTATTTGCGCCAAAAGGCCCTGTTTCGAGGCCCAAACCAGCAAATAAGCTCTCTCATAAGCGTTAGATTCTCATCGCCCCCGTTTTCGGCCCAATAGCGTTTCTGGCAAGCGTTAGACCGCTAGTTCGCTGTTGCGCCTAACTGCGCTTACATGCCACTAACCTTTCAGGTAACGTGTGCAGCTCCGGCTAACGCTTGCCACAGTGCTTATTTGGGCTAAAAGAGGGGGATTTCTTTTCTAACGCTTGCCAGCGAGCTTATTTGCGCCAAAAGGCCCTGTTTCGAGGCCCAAACCCACTAGCCTTGCACCAAACCTGACATGAGAAATTACAGAAAAATTGTTTGTAAAATATCCTAAATATGGTTGCTATTACTGGTATTCTTCTGGTTGCTCATAAAAAAATCTCCTATTGTTAAGGTGTAGGCATGTTACCCACTCCATAACAGAAGGAGACCATAGCATGGGTAACAATAACTCAAAA